>JAGDBX010000149.1 GCA_018110935.1 Oscillospiraceae bacterium | reverse complement strand
ATTATGGGTAAGCGAAAAGATTGCCCCCGCCTGACCGCGTGGGCATTTGTGTGCTCATAACGGGAATCTCAAGGGACACTGTCCCTAGAGCGGGGGTTGGGGCGGAGCCCCATTATCAATCATCGCGGAGCGATACCTTTTACAGCACCCGCAGTTTCTTCGGCGCTTTTGTGAGATTCTGCGGCGTATCGCCGTCAATCAGCAGCATATCCTCAATCCGCACGCCGAATCTCCCGGCGATGTAAATGCCCGGCTCATCTGTCATGACAACACCGTTCCGGAGCGGCTCCTCACAGCGCAGTGCCGCGACCGGCGATTCGTGGATCTCCAGCCCGACACTGTGACCGAGCGCGTGCGTGAAGTATTCGCCGTAACCCGCGGCCGAAATAACGGCTGCCGCTGCCTTGTGCATCTCACAGCAGGGAATCCCCTCTGCCGCAACCGCTTCCGCTGCCGCCTGTGCCGCCAGAACGGTCTCATAGACACACCGCATCTCATCTGTTACCGTGCCGAACGCGGCCGTTCTGGTCATATCGGAATGATAGCCGCAGCAGACTGCGCCGAAATCCGCGAGGACAAAATCTCCCCTGCGGAGCCGGCGGTCAGAGGGTACGCCGTGCGGCCGGCTCGTGTTTTCGCCGAACAGCAGAATGGTATCAAACGAGGGCTTTTCGCTGCCGAGCAGCGCCATTTCATAGTTCAGCAGTGCCGCGGCCTCACGCTCCGTCATGCCCTCGTGCAGTTTTCCGTAGAGCGTTTCGAGCGCCTGTTCGGCAATGCGCTGTGCCTTGACGATGCAGGCGACCTCATCGGCGGATTTGCAGGCTCTGAGCGCGGCGATCCGTCCGCTGAGCGGAAGCAGCTCACATCTGAGCTGTTCACGCATTTTCGCAAACTGCTGTACGGTCAGCACATCGTCTTCGTAAAGCAGCTTCTGCACGCCGCGTTCGCTGAGCAGATTCTGCACAACGGACATGGCCGGAATGACGCTGCTGCGTTCTGTGACCGTAAAACCCTTCGGGATCAGCTGCGCATTTGCTGCTTCGGTATAGCGCCCGTCCGTGATAAAAACGGCTGTATCATCCGCGAAAATGACGCACTGTCCCTCCAGCGCGGTCTCTCCGGTCGCGTAGATCAGATCGACCTCACCCGAGAGCAGCGCCGCGTCTGCCTGACTGCTTCTGACGATCTCGGAAATCGCACTGATTCGGCTCATGGTTCCGGAGAACTCCTCTCATTCTGATGTCTTACAATATAGTATACACGATTTCCGCCGAAATGTAAAGTGCCGCGAAATGATAAACCGGACGCCGCGATGATCTGTGCGGCGTCCGGAGAAAAATATACAAAGCGGATAAACCGGTTCACTCCCATTCCACAGTCCCGGGCGGCTTGGAGGTGATGTCGTAGACCACACGGTTGACATGCGGACATTCGTTGCAGAGGCGGTTGGAAACACGCGCCAGAACATCGTAGGGAATGCGTGCCCAGTCTGCGGTCATGAAGTCATCGGTCGTGACCGCGCGGATTGCGATCAGATGATCGTAGGTGCGGTGGTCGCCCATGACGCCGACCGTCCGGACATCGGGCAGTACGACGAAATACTGGCTCAGTGCCTCTGCACAGCCGGATTTCTCGATCTCGTCGCGGAAAATGGCATCCGCCTCCTGCAGAACGGCGATCTTCTCCGCCGTGATCTCGCCGATGATGCGCACGCCGAGCCCCGGGCCGGGGAACGGCTGCCGCCAGACCAGTTCATGCGGAATGCCGAGCTTTTCTCCGACGGCGCGCACCTCATCCTTGAAGAGGTCGCGCAGCGGCTCGATGATGCCGGCGATCTGCCGCTTGATGTCCTGCGGCATTTCCTTCATATTGTGGTGCGTCTTGATGACATCGGTGCTGCCCTGACCGGCCTTGTTCCCCTTGCCGCTCTCGATGCGGTCGGGGTAGATCGTGCCCTGCGCAAAGAAGTTGCCGGGGCCTGCCTCGCGGATCTTGTCCCAGAACACGCGGTAGAATTCGTCGCCGATGATGTGCCGCTTCGCTTCGGGATCGGTCACGCTGCGGAGCTTTGTCAGAAAGGTCTCCTGCGCGTTGATGCGGACAAAATTCATGTCAAAGAGCTTTGTGAAGGTCTGCTCGACGAAATCGCCCTCGTCCTTGCGCATAAGTCCCTGATCGACAAAGACGCAGGTGAGCTGCCTGCCGACCGCACGGCTGAGAAGCGCAGCCGCGACGGAGGAATCCACGCCGCCGGAGAGCCCGAGAATGACCTGCTTTCCGCCGATCTGCTCCCGGAGCGCGGCAACGGTCGTTTCAATGAAATCATCCATTTTCCAGTCTCCGGTGAAGCCGCAGACCTTTTCAAGGAAATTGCGCAGAACAGTTTTGCCGAACTGCGAATGGGTGACCTCCGGATGGAACTGCACGGCATAGAGCTTTCTGCCGTGATCCTCAAAGGCGGCCGCGGGGCAGTCCGCGGAATGTGCGCGGACAGAAAAGCCGGCGGGCACTTCCGCAACAAAATCGGTATGGCTCATCCAGACCGTGCTCTGCACAGGAACGCCTTCAAAGAGAACGCTGTTTCCGTCCTGCGTGATGTCGATCTTGCCGTATTCCGAGCGTTCACAGCTCTGAACGGTGCCGCCGAGCGTATACGCCATGAGCTGACAGCCGTAGCAGATGCCGAGGACCGGAACGCCGAGGGAGAAGATCTCCGGTGAGATGTGGGGGGAGCTTTCGTCATAGACGCTGTTCGGGCCGCCGGTGAAGATGATGCCGGCAGGATGAAGCGCCCTGATTTCGCTGACCGGTGTGTCGTAGCGCAGGATCTCGCAGTAAACACCGCATTCCCGGACGCGCCTTGCGATCAGCTGATTATACTGTCCGCCGAAATCGAGCACGATGCAGAGCTGATTGGCCATGTGCCATGCCTCCTTATGGATAAAGACGGAGCGCCGCACGGAACACCGGTGCGGCTGCTTGGATGCTTATATTATACCACGCATTCCGGCAGATTGCAACCCGATAATTTCACGGCACTCCCGCTGCCTTTCTGTGCAGAATCACGAAGCCTCCGACGCCGCCGCGCTGAGTGTGTGAAACCGGTTCCGTTTTCGCTGTTGTGCCTAAATTCGCCCCCCCGATTTGTATACTGTGCGTATTGACATGGGGCCGCCGCTGTGCTATACTCAAGGTAGAGAATTAGGCGTGAACGGCGTTTTGCGCGTCTTAT
>JAGDBX010000148.1 GCA_018110935.1 Oscillospiraceae bacterium | reverse complement strand
GGATTTTCATGACTGTTTTGCCTTTTTTCACAGGCATTTCCGGAACAGCCGCACGCCGGCACTTGATTTTTCCGCGAATGTGTAGTATGATATTCATATCCGAGCCGGACGGCTCATACTATTATATATTGAGGAGAGAAACTATGGCGCATTTTCCTTTTTCCGACCGTCCCGATCTGCTGGTGCTCACCTGCACCCATGTCCTTGACGGCGAAAGCGAGATCACGACCGTCTGCCATCACTTCAGCGACAACACATGGGAATTTGTCTGCGGCTGTCAGCACGCCGGAAGTGAGGCCGTCG
The DNA here is from genome assembly GCA_018110935.1 of Oscillospiraceae bacterium. Taxonomy (GTDB): domain Bacteria; phylum Bacillota; class Clostridia; order Oscillospirales; family Ruminococcaceae; genus Firm-04. Next base: position 5,716 of record JAGDBX010000148.1, on the reverse strand, counting down.
CGATCACGGTCGGCGAGCTCTGCGATCTGGATCCGTCCCTGCATCTGCTCTGCGATCTGCCCGTCGGCGCCTGTGCCGTCCGCAAAACACGCGCGCACGCGTGGGAGTTCGGCAGGATCGGCGGAGAGGATTTCTATCCGGCGGCGGAATCACGGCTCGGCTGAACCTTCTTCGCCTTCAAGATACAGATACGCAAACAGCGTGTTGACGATGTATTCGCCGGAGAGCCCCTCACAGTAGGTCAGCTCGTGCAGATCGTGATATCCGCCGATCTGTTCCCGCACCTTTATAATAGACGCCGCACGCGTTTCATTCATGCCGGGGATCTCCAGAAGCTCCTCCGCTGTGACCGTATTGATATTCCGCTTCGGCGGCAGGACCGGTTCCGTTTCGGTGACCGTTTCTGCCGCCGTTGTCTTTGCGGCAGATGTCCGCGCCGTCTGACTGCCGGCTGCCGTTGTCCGTCTTTCCGCGGTTGTCTGATCCGCGGCCGTTTCGGGCGGCAGTTCATCCGGAATGTAGAATTCCTCCATGATATGCGCAGCGGTTTTCTCTCCGATGCCCTTGATCTCCTGAAGCTGTGCGCGGCGCGTAAAGCCGCCGTTCTTTTCACGGTATGCGATGATGCGCTCTGCAAGCACATCCCCGATGCCGGACACCCGCTTCAGGTCTTCCGCGGACGCGGCGTTGAGATCCGTGACGGTTCCCGCCTGTTTTGTTTCGGTCGTTGTCAGAAGCGGCTCCGTGCCGGGATCCGCACCCGTTGCAGAAGGGATCCCGCGCTGTTCATCAGACGGGGCATCTTCCGTTGCGGCCGCTCCGGCCGGAGAAACGGAATCGACGATCACCGTTGCGGGCTTCTCTGAAAAGAACAGCAGCTCACAGACGCCCGCGCCGATCAGCAGCACAAGACAGACCGCGATGAAAATGTTCCAGAAACGGTTTTTCTGTTTCATCCTTTTCCTTTCTGTTATATATTGAAGAAAACGGCGGCGTGCGGCTCCCGTTTCCGGTCACCGCACACCGCCTCCCTATCCCCCTCGGCAGCCCGAACTGCCTCGGCTGTTTTCTCCCGGGGATCACCCGAGCAATCCCCGTATTCTCACACGTTCAGTCTCTCCAGCGGCGGCGGAATGCCAGACAGGTCGTATTCTCCGCCTTCTTGAACTGCTTGGCGAAGTAACTCTGGTCGTGGAAGCCGCAGAGCTCGGAGATCTCCTCAACGGACTTGTCCGTAAAGCGCAGGAGCCGCTTTGCGTAGTTGACGCGCTTTCCGATGATGTGCTGGAAGATGGTCTCACCGTAGGTACGCTTGAACTCTCTTGTCAGATAGTACTTGCTGATATAGAAGCGCTTGGAGATCTCATCCAGCCGGATCTCCTTGGTGAAATTCGCGTCGATATACGCCAGAACGACCTTCAGCTTCGACTGCAGCGCCGATTCGGACTCCTCCGGCAGACTGTTGGCGGTCAGCAGCATGGTCAGCAGCTGTGCCAGAAGACCTGAAGAAATGACCTCGGTATCGGCGTATGTCTCGCTGTTCGTGCGCAGAAGCTCCTGCAGCAGCGAAACGAATTTCGCTGACGCGGCAGGATGGAAGACCGGCGGAAGCTGTGCCGCATAGAGCTTATAATACTCGTCTGAGGTACATCCGTTGAAATGCACCCAGAGCAGCTCCCACGGATTCTCCTGGTCGCTCTGATAGACATGATGCATACGGCAGTCGATGAAAAAGCAGTCTCCGGCTGAGAGCCGTTCGGTCCTGCCCTCATAGGTCAGGGTACCCTGACCTTCAAGCACAACCGCGAACAAAAAGGACGGCAGGTCCTGGCGGCTGGTTTTCTGTGCGCCGATGGCCTTCAGATGTCCGCACTCCTGTACATAGAAGAATGCCCGTCTGGCGACGACGCTCGGTGTTTTGATGATTCTGCTGTCGAGCGGGTTCGGGACTTGTTCGACAGGCTGCAAATTCTGCTGCATGGTTTCCTCCTTCCGTCCGCCGCCGCGTTTCCGCTGCCGGCGAACAATATCTTGTTTCTCCGACCGTTTCACAACGGTCACTTCTGATTCAGGCTTCACGAACTTTATGGTACTGTTCTGCCTATCTTTATTATATATGTTTTTCGTTCAATATGCAAGCCGCGAATTGGCAGAATATTGCGCCCCGTTTTTGTGCAATATAACCTAAATTTCTGAAAATTGGATAAAATTCCGGCTAAAGTGAAAGAAATCAGTCTATCATTTCTTGCGAAAAGCGCATTTTCGTTCGTGCAATTTCCTCGCAAGAAACGGGACGACTTCAACATATTGACAAAAACCACTGCGGATTATCCATGTTTTCTGTATATTCTCCCTTGTGTGCGTTTTACACTTGGTTTATAATACAAAATAGACTACTGCCGGAAAAAAACAGGCAGAAATTAGGGGGAATTTGAAATGAAAAAAATGACAAGCAGAATCACCGCAGTGCTCTGCGGCGCGGTTTTGCTCGGAACGGCGATGCCGCCCGTGCAGCTGCCGCTCATCGCGCACGCACTGGAACCGCTGAACCGTGCCGACACCGCGGCGCGGAAATTCACCGGGCAGGAATGGACCGGAAAGAACGGCACGGAGGATGTCTTCGCCGTCAACCGCGAGGAGGCTTCCTGCAACGCCGTCTCCTATCAGGACACCGCTTCCGCGGCCGCCGCCGTCTGGGACTACAACGCCCGCAGCGCATCGGACTATCTTATGCTGCTGACAGGCGGCACGGAAAAATGGCAGCTCAATGTCGTGCAGAACCAGAGCAGGGCAGACACGCTGATTCAGGGCGGCTGTCTCGGCACGAACTATTCTGCAAACCCCGCCGACGGCTGGAAGGATGTCGAGATGCCGAAAAGCTGGACCTGTCAGGGCTTCGACTTTCCGATCTACGCAAATGTCACGATGCCCTTCCAGACAGCATACGACCCGGGTGTCGGCTGCCCGAACGCGCCGACCAATTATAACCCGGTCGGACTTTACCGGAAAAGCTTTACGGTCGATGCAGCGATGACCGCGGACAACCGCCGCGTCTATATCCAGTTTGACGGCGTGGAATCCGCATACTATGTATATGTGAACGGCATGGAGGTCGGATACAGCGAGGACACCTTCAGCCCGCACCGCTTTGACATCACCGATTATCTCAAATCCGGCGAAAATCTGCTCGCCGTCAAGGTCCACAAGTTCTGCGACGGCACATGGTTTGAGGATCAGGACATGATCTACGACGGCGGCATTTTCCGGGATGTGTTCCTCGTGAGCCGTCCGCTCGTGCAGATCAGCGATTATACCGTGATCACCGACCTCGATGACAGCTATCAGAACGCCGCGCTCAATCTGAGCATCAGCGTGAGAAACCTCTCATCCTCCGCTGTCAGCGGCTGGACGGTAGAGGCACAGGCTGTTGACCGCGGCGGAAAGAACATTCTCGGCAGCGCCTCCGTCAAGGCGGACAGCATCCGTGCAGGCGCCACGGCGGAGCTGAAGCTCGAGAAAAATGTCGCTTCGCCGCAGCTCTGGTCGGCAGAGCACCCGAACCTCTACGCGCTGCTGCTGACGCTCCGTGATGAGAGCGGTGCCGCCGTTGAAACGGTCTCCTGCCAGCTCGGCTTCCGCGAGATCGGCTTCACGCGCACGGAGGTGGACAGCTCCTACCGCGTCACGACAAAGCAGTGGCAGCCCATGACGATCAACGGCAGGATGCTGCGCTTCAAGGGCGTCAACCGCCATGACACCGATCCCTTCTACGGCAAGGCGGTGCCGCAGCAGACGATGGAAGAGGATGTCCGCCTGATGAAGCAGAACAACATCAACGCCATCCGCACCTCGCATTACAGCAACGACAGCTATCTCTACTGGCTCTGCAACGAATACGGCCTCTACATGATGGGCGAGACGAACATGGAATGTCACGCGCTGATGTACGGCGACAACAACACACAGATCGGCTGGTTCTATGAGCTCGGCCTGAACCGCACCGAGACCGCGTTCCGGCGCCTGAAAAACAATCCGGCGATCGTCGCGTGGTCGATCGGCAACGAGATGAAATACACCAGCAATCCGAACGACGCGAACGGTCTGTTCCGCGACATGATCTGGTATTTCAAGAAGCACGATTTCACGCGTCCCGTCCACAGCGAGGGACAGGGCGGCGCGATGGGCACCGACATGGACAGCCAGATGTACCCCGGCTCAGGCGGCATCCGCAGCAAGGGCGGAAACGGCAAGATGCCCTATGTCATGTGCGAATATGACCACGCGATGGGCAATTCCGTCGGTGCACTGAAGGAATACTGGGATTCGATCCGCAGCGCCGACAATATGCTCGGCGGCTTCATCTGGGACTGGTGTGACCAGTCGCGTGCCGTCAGCCTCGGCGGCGGCGGCAGAGGCTACCGCATGACCGATTCCGCCGGAAACGGGATGTCGCTCTCCGGCGAAAGCTCGGACTTTCTGAACAATGCCGGCAGCGGCAGCATGAACGGCGGCAAGGCCTTCAGCGGCTATGCCGTGCTGGACAGCGCCTCCAAGTATAACGAAGCGCTCTCCGGTTCCGGCAGATCCTTCACCGCAGAGGTCATCTGCAAGCCCTCCTCGACCGCAAGCAACAGCGTGCTGATGTCTAAAGGTGACCACCAGTTCGCGCTCAAGACCAAGAGCACCGGCAGCGGCATTGAATTCTTCGTCTATGAGGACGGCTGGAACGCGGTCTCCTGCGACTTTCCGTCCGACTGGACCGGAAACTGGCATCAGGTCACCGGCGTATACGACAAAGGCACCGCTTCCATCTATGTGGACGGGAACCTGATGATCTCCGGTACCGTGTCCGGCAGCATCGCATCCGGCAGTCAGCCGGTCGGCATCGGCTATGATCCCGAAACCGGCAGAAGATTCAGCGGCGCGATCTCCGTCGCACGCCTTTACGGCAGGGCACTCTCCGCAGCAGAGATCAAAGCTCAGAATTCCGCCTCTCCGGCGATCTCCGCATCTGACGCGTCCGTCCTCGCATGGGTTGATTACAGCAAAACCGAAAGTCTCAAAGAGGGCGGCTCTGTCAGCGGCAAATACGACTACTACGCGCAGGACTACGCCCGCAAAAACCTCTACAAGGATCTCTCCCCCGGCCATTATTTCGCCTACGGCGGCGACTGGGGCGACCGGCCGAATGACAACAGCTTCTGCGAAAACGGCCTGATCCTCCCTGACCGCACCCCGCAGCCGGAGCTGCAGGAGGTCCGCTATCAGTATCAGAATTTCTGGATCACCGCCTCCGCGGCTGACATCGCAAACCATAAGGTCAATGTCTTCAACGAATACAGCTTCTCGAATCTGAACGAATTTGACCTGAAATGGACCGTGCTGAAAAACGGCATCCCGGCAGTTTCCGGCATTGCCGATCCCGCGGATGTCGGACCGCGCAGCCGCGGCACCGCTTCGGTCCCGTACACCGTCCCGAAGCTCTCCGCAGGCGATGAGCTGCTGCTCAATGTCTCCGTCTGCACAAAGGAGGCAACGGCACTGCTCCCCGCGGGCACGGAGCTCTCCTACGCGCAGTTTGAGCTGCCCGTGACCGCTCCGGCCTATCCCAGGCAGGTCAGCCGCGATCCGGTCACCGTGACCGAGGGTACGAACAGCTATGCCGTCTCAGGCAAGGATTTCTCCTTTACCGTCAGCAAGAGCGACGGCGTCATCC
>JAGDBX010000147.1 GCA_018110935.1 Oscillospiraceae bacterium | reverse complement strand
TGAAGCGAGGCTGCTGTACCTTTTGCGGGAGCAGCACCGCCCGATGTTCGGGTATTTCGAGCAGGATCATCCGGTCGGGTACTACAATCTGCTGATTGCAGAGGATTCCGTCTGTGAGCTGGGCAGCCTGTGCGTGCTGCCTGCATACCGGCACCGCGGCATCGGGGAGATGCTCCTGAACGATGCGCAGACGAAAGCTGCCGGTCTGGGATGCCGCGTCATAAAGCTGAGCATCGTGGAGGAAAACACGGTGCTGCGGCAGTGGTACGAGGCGCGCGGCTTTGTGCATACCGGCGCGGAGAAATATGACTTTTTCCCGTTCACCTGCGGATATATGGAAAAAACAATCGGCTGAGACAGAATCAGCGGAAAACGAGGAGGTGACCGCATGGTCATTCACACTTACGGTCATTCCCGTACTTATGAAATGGAAGCGCTGCTGAAGCTGTTCCGCCCGGCGGAGCGCTTCACTTTTTCCGCGGCGGAATCCGCGCCGGAGGGGGAGTGCCTTTCCGCGGTGCTGACGCCGCTTCCGGACGGAAAAATGCGGCTTGCGGGGCTGACGCGCATCGGCGGCAGCGAACGAAGCGGCGAGACCGTGCTGCCTGCGGACATCCCGAAGAACCGTCTTGACCGTGAGATCTCCGCGCTGCTCTATCCGCAGCTCTGCGCCCTGACCGGGATGCGTCCCCAGTGGGGAATGCTGACCGGCATCCGGCCGGTCAATCTGCTGCGGAAATTCGCGGAACGCACCGGCAGCGTCACGCAGGCGATGGACGACTTTCGGAACATCTGGCAGGTGACGGAGGAGAAAACACAGCTTGCCGCGGACATTCTCGCCGTGCAGCAGCCGATTCTCGATGCGGCGCCGAAAAACGGCGTCGGCATTTATCTTTCGGTACCCTTTTGCCCGACCAGATGCAAATACTGCTCGTTCGTCAGCAACTCCGTCTCGCAGATGGGCAAGCTGATTCCGAAATACTATCAGTGCATCGCGGCAGAAATCGAACTGGTCAGCGACATTGTGACAGAATGCGGCCTGACCGTTGACAGCATCTATATCGGCGGCGGCACACCGACCTCGATCGACCTGTATCAGCCGCTGGACTGGCTGAGCCGCAGCTTCGCGGACGGTCAGCCGCTGCGGGAATTCACCGTTGAGGCGGGCAGACCGGACACGATCACGCGGGAGAATCTCGCGGTTCTGCGGCAGTTCGGTGTCACGCGCATCTCGGTCAATCCGCAGAGCTTTCAGGATGATGTTCTGAGGGCAGCGGGGCGCCCGCATACTGCGCAGGACGCGGCTGATAAATTCCTGCTGGCGCGTGAAACCGGCTTTGACAATATCAACATGGACTTTATTGCGGGTCTGCCCTGCGATACGGTGCAGGGCTTCCGCGAGAGCATTGACAGAGCGGTTTCGCTTGATCCCGAAAGCATCACCGTACACTGTCTGGCATTGAAAAAGGCGGCGGATTTCTACCAAAGCCTGCCGATGCCGGAGCCGGAGGCGGTCAGCGAAATGGTCGCCTATGCGCAGGAAGCCCTGATCTCTGCCGGCTATCGCCCGTACTATCTCTACCGCCAGAAGAACATGGCGGCAAATCTTGAAAACATCGGCTACGCGAAGCCGGGCTTCGAGAGTCCCTACAATGTCATGATGATGGACGATTCCCAGACGATCCTCGGCATCGGGGCAGGCGCCTCGACCAAGGTGCTGGGCGGAAAGCGCGGCATTGAGCGGCTGACGGAGTGCAAATATCCGTATGATTATCTTGCGCGTTTTGACGAGCTGATGGAAGCGAAGCGCGCACAGCTTCTGGCTTTGCTCAGGCCGGAATCCTGATCTGTTCTAAAAAAAAGAACAAATGCTCTTTACTTTTGAGCGGAATTGTGGTATAATATAAAAACTGACGGCAGAAATCTGAGACAATCCGGCAGCTTTCGCCGGAGCAGCGAGGTTGAACATCAATTATGAGAAAATTCCGGAATCCGTTTTCTGCAAATGAGATCATCGGGCAGAAGCGGGAACCGTATTTGCAGGTCTTTCTGCTCGGCGCGGGCGTGATCCTTCTGATCATGCTGCCGGTCATGTTCCTGACAGGCGGATTTTTTGTCTATTACGGGGATTTCAATTCCCAGCAGATCCCGTTTTATCACATCGCGCGCGAAGCGGTGCATGAGGGCGCGTTCGGCTGGAACTGGAAAACGGATCTCGGCGCGAACTTCATCGGCTCGTATTCGTTTTATCTGCTCGGCAGCCCGTTCTTCTGGCTGACGGCACTGCTGCCGCGGGGCGCGGTGCTCTATCTGATGCCGTATCTGCTCGCCGCCAAGCACGGTCTGGCCGCGATGACGTCATACGCCTATATCCGGCGTTTTGTCCGGAGCCGGCACGCCGCCGTGATCGGCGGTATGCTCTATGCCTATTCGGGCTTTCAGCTCTTCAACATCTTCTTCAATCATTTTCAGGATGTGACCGCCTTTTTCCCGCTCATGCTGATCGCGATGGAACAGCATATCAACGAGCGGCGGCGCGGTGTCTTTGCGCTGAGCGTTGCGCTCATGGCGCTGATCAACTATTATTTCTTTACAGGGCAGGTCGTCTTCCTGATCATCTATTTTGCGGTGCGCTGCTGTTCACCGGACTTCCGTGCCCGTGTCGGGAACTTCCTGACGCTTGCGTTTGAGGCGGTGATAGGCGGCCTGATGGCCTGTGTTCTGCTGCTGCCGACCTTCTTTGCCGTGTATGAGAATCACCGCGTCGGCGGCTTCCTGACCGGCATGGATATGGTCGCGTATCCCGACCGCACGCGCCTCTGGCATATCATTCAGAGCTTTTTCATGCTGCCGGATGTGCCGGCGCGGCCGAATCTGTTTGTGACCGATTATGCGAAATGGGCGTCGATCGGCGGTTATCTGCCGATGTTCTCAATGGCGGGCGTCATCGCGTTCATGTCGCAGAAGAAAAAGCACTGGGCTTCGCGCCTGATCCTCATCTGCATGATCTGCGCGTTCATCCCTGTGCTCAATACGATGTTCCACACCTTCAACGAATCCTATTACGCACGCTGGTTCTATATGCCCGTGCTGATCATGGCGATGATGACGGCCTATTCGCTTGACAATCCCGCGATCAGATGGCGCGGCGGCGTCAGGGTCTGTATCCTGTTTCTCGCAGGCTTCGGCCTCATCTCTCTTCTGCCGAAAAAGAATGACGACGGCAGTCTCAAATGGTTCGCGTTTGCGGAGTATCCGTGGTATTTCTGGCTGGTACTCATCGGCTGCGGCCTGATGCTCTATCTCTGCATAACGGCTCTGACCAGCCGCGCGCACGGCTGGCGGTATCAGGGCTATGCGCTCTGGATGTGCGTGATCAGCTGCGTGACCTGCACGGCGATGACCGTCTATTTCGGCATCGGGCTCGGGATGTACCCGAATTTCTATGTCGCCTACGCGATCAGGGGCGGGGAGAGCATCTCCCTCGATCCGGTCGAAAATCAGTTCTTCCGCGTCGATATATCGGAGGACTACGACAATTATCCCATGCTCTGGGGCTATTCCAATATGCGCTGCTTCCACAGCGTCGTGCCCGCCTCGATCATGGATTTCTACGATCATGTCAATGTGACCAGAGATGTCGCGTCCCGTGCGGATCAGAAGCATTATCCGCTGCGTGCGCTGTTTTCCGTCCGCTATTATTTCGACAAGGCAGATGCCGACAACGCCGAAATGCAGGACAGAACGCTGGAAATGCCCGGCTTTACCTATCAGAAAAAGGAAAACGGCTTCTACATCTTTGAAAATCAGGCATATCTGCCGATGGGAATCGCCTTTGACCGCTTTGTCAGTGAGGAAAAGGTCGAGAATCTGACGTCGCTCGCAAAGGAAAAAACCATGCTGCAGGCGCTGATCCTGACGCCTGAGCAGGCGGAGACATACGGCGATATCCTGACAGAGCTGCCGGACAGGGAGAAGATCGGCGCATCCGATGAGGAATATCTCGATTTCTGCCGGAAAACGGCTCAGACACGCTGCTGCGACAGCTTTTCGTATGATTCCTACTGCTTCCGCGCGGAGATCACGCTGGAAAAGCCGGAAATGGTGTTTTTCAGTGTGCCCTATGAGCGCGGCTGGACAGCAGAGGTCAACGGACAGGCTGTTCCGGTCGAGTGCGTGGATTACGGCATGACGGCGGTGCGCTGCGATGTCGGTGCGAATGTCATTGAATTTCATTATCAGACGCCGGGACTGCGCACAGGCTTCCTGCTGACGCTTTCGGGTGCAGGACTGCTCGCGCTGTATCTGCTTGCCGCTGCGGCCGTCAGCCGCAGACGGAAACCGCCTGTGCCCGACGCGAAATACTGCTACGACTACTGTCCGGCAGGAGAGATCGGGCTCCATACAGTCTATCTGCGCTATACGGAACAGAAATCCAGAAGCAGGCTCCTGAACGGGGAGGAAGCGGCGGCGCCGCCGCCCGCACCCGCCGCGGAGTCCGGAGAGGAAGAAGAACATGGCGAATGAAGAACAGCGCCCCTGCGCGGGCGAATGTGCCGGATGTGAAAAAAGCGGAAGCTGCGCCGCGGCGGATCTGCATCTCAGAGAGGAGCAGATCGCCTCGGAGGAGGTCTATCACGGCAGGATCATCCGCGTAACCAGAGATACGGTCCGGCTGGAAAACGGCGCAGAGGCAACGCGCGAGGTCGTACATCACCCGGGCGGTGCCTGTGTCGTGCCGCTGACCGATGACGGTCAGGTGCTGATGGTGCGGCAGTTCCGCTATCCGCACGGCAGCGAAACGCTGGAGGTTCCGGCCGGAAAGCTGGAATACGGCGAGGATCCGGAGGTCTGTGCGCGCAGGGAGCTCAAGGAGGAGGTCGGCGCAGAAGCGGATGAGTTCTATTCGCTCGGTTCGCTGTTCCCGACACCCGCTTATGACAAGGAGATCATATATATGTATCTCGCGCGCGGCCTGCATTTTTCGGAGCAGTCGCTTGACGCGGATGAGTTTCTGGAAGTGGAAAAGCTGCCGCTCTATGAAGCTGTGCGCCGCGTGATGCGCGATCAGATCCCGGATGCCAAAACACAGATCGCTTTGCTGAAAACCATGCAGCTGATCATGGGCGCAGACTGACACATTGCATATTATGCAAGCAAAAACGAAAAAACAAAAATCTGCCCGTAAGGGTTTACGGGCAGATGATGACATATCTGGGTGAAGCAGCGCTTCAGACAAGCGGTTCTTCTCCGGCAGCGGCTTCTGCTTCCGGAGCGGCTTCTTCGGCAGGCTCTTCTGCCGCGGAGACGGCTTCCAGCTCGCTTTCGGCCTGCAGGAGCGCAAGCTGCTCCTCATAGGCTTCCAGGATCTGCTCTTCAAGATACTTGCGTGCCTGTGCGGAGATCGGGTGAACGATGTCGCGGAAAATACCGCCCTCATCCTTCCGGCTGGGCATGGCGACGAAGAGTCTGTTTTCTCCCTGGACAACCTTGATGTCATGGACGGCCAGCATCTGGTCGAGCGTGATGGAAACGATTGCACGGAGACGGCCTTCTGTCATCATTTTGCGAATTTTCAGATCGGTGATTACCATGGATGAACCTTCCTTTCGTGACTGAAATATCTCAGATCAGCGCTTGGTTTTCCAGCGAATGGGGCAAAACAGGAAGGGCCTGCTCAACACCGAAACACTGTTAATGTTTATCATATCATAGAAATGTGTTCGTTTTGTGTATATTATACGAAAAAGAGGATGAAATCAACAATGAGAGACTTACTATCAGGAAAGCGTCATATCCACATGATCGGGATCGGCGGCAGCGGCATGTACCCGCTTGCTCAGATCCTCCATGCGAAGGGCTTTTACCTGACCGGCTCGGACAACAACGAGACGGATACGCTCGCGGCTGTGCGGGCACTGGGTATTCCGGTTCAGCTCGGGCAATGCGCCGGAAACATCGGGGATGCCGACCTTGTGGTCTATTCCGCCGCGATCGCGAAGACGAATCCCGAGCGCGCCGCCGCGGAGGAGCGCGGCGTGGATATGATGGAACGCAGCGAACTGCTCGGTCTGGTTTCCGAATGGTACAGCGAGGCGGTCTGTATTGCCGGCACGCACGGCAAGACGACCGTGACCTCCATGCTGGCGCAGATCCTGCTGACGGCCGGCGTCGATCTGTCGGCGGTCATCGGCGGAAAGCTCCCGAGCCTCGGCGGCAGCGGCAGAACCGGCAGCAGCGAGGTCTTTGTCTGCGAAGCATGCGAATATGTTGATACCTTCCTGAAGCTCTCGCCGGACATTTCCGTGATCCTCAATATCGACGAGGATCACATGGAGTATTTCAAGACGCTGGACAATCTGAAAGCCTCGTTTGCGAAATTTGCGCAGAAGGCGAGCAGATTCGTGATCTATAACAGGGACGACGCAAATTCCCGCGACGCCGTCAGCGCTGTGACCGGCAAAACGATGATCCGCTTCGGCATGGGCGAAGACTGCGAATGGCGGGCCCGTGATGTGAAGCACACCGCGGACGGCAGGACGGAGTTTTCTGTCATTCATGACGGAAAGCCGCTCGGCACCGCCGCGATTCTGGTACCGGGCGATCACAATGTGCTGAATGCGCTTGCCGCGATCGCTTCGGCGCACTGTGTCGGGCTGGACTTTGCACAGTGCTGCGCAGGTTTGCTCGAATTTCACGGAGCAAAACGCCGCTTTGATATTCATGCAAAGGTCGGCGGCATCACGGTCGCGGACGATTACGGGCATCATCCCGCGGAGATCGCGGCGACGCTCCGTGCGGCAAAGAATATGCCGTTTTCCCGCGTGATCGCCGTGCATCAGCCGTTCACCTACACCCGCACCGCCCGTCTGCTCGATGATTTCGCGGAGGCGCTGCGCATCGCTGACATTGTCGCGCTGACGGATATCATGGGCGGCAGGGAGGAAAACACGATCGGCGTGTTTACGCGGCAGCTCGCGGAAAAGATCGGGGGCTGCATCTGGTTTCCGCAGGACGAGTCGGCTCCGTGGACGGATGAGCGGAAATATCAGAATTTTGATGATGTCTGCCGCGCGGTATGCGAGGCCGCAAAACCCGGCGATCTCATCATCACGCTCGGCTGCGGCGATGTCAACAAGCTGTCAAAACAGATCGCAGAGACACTCAGAAAGAAAACTGACGCAAAAAATCAGGAGAGGAACCGATTGTCATGCTGAACGAAAAGGCAAAGCAAATCTACCGGTTTATCTGTGAACGGCTGGACGGCGGATACGCGCCGACAGTACGTGAAATCTGCGCGGGGCTCGGCATCCGCTCGACCTCGACCGTACACAAGTATATCAATCTGCTCGTGGCGGACGGATATCTTGAGAAAATGGACAACCAGAACCGTGCGATCAAGCTGCGCGGCAGCAGCACTGTCCGTGTGCCGCTGCTCGGGACTGTGACGGCCGGTCAGCCGGTCACGGCGATCGAAAACATCACGGACTATCTGAGCTATGTGCCGGACAGGCATTATGCCGGTCAGCTCTTCGCACTCAATGTGCGCGGTGAGAGTATGATCAACGCCGGCATCTATGACGGAGATATTGTCATCGTGGAGCAGTGCGAGACCGCCGAAAACGGCGAGATCGTCGTGGCGATGGTCAACGGCGACGAGGCGACGGTCAAGCGGTTTTACAAGGAGAACGGCGGTTACCGTCTTCAGCCTGAAAATGACAGCATGGAACCGATCTATGTGAAGGAAGCGTCTGTCCTGGGCAAGGTCGTGGCGCTGCTGCGGTATTTTGAATAATACAGAAAGGATGTAGAACAGTATGAAGAATCTGGTCAAGGTCGTGCTCTGCGGAAAGGAATACAGACTGCAAACGGAGGATGCGCCGAGCTATGTGTATCAGCTTGCCAAGACACTGGAAAAGCGCATTTCGGACATTACGGAGAAAAACCGTCAGGTTTCGGCACATTCCGCGGTCATGATGGTCGCGCTCTCTGCGCTGGATGAGCTGACGAAGGCAAATAACAGCGTCGAGGTCATCCGCTCTCAGGTCAAGGAATATGTGGACGAGGCCGGCAAGGCGCGTCTGGAGCGCGATGCCGCACTGCGCGAGATCGACACGCTCCGCGCAAAGATCGAACAGCTTGAAAACCTGATCAAGCTCCGCGAGCTGCAGGAGAGCGGACAGGCCGACAGCGCTCCTGCCCCGCAGCCTGAACCGGAGCCGGAGGAGCACATCCCCGCAGAGGAGCAGGACGGACAGCTCCCGCTGACGGAGGCATGACGGGCAGTCTGCCGGAGCTGCTTGCACCGGCCGGCAGTCCGGAGGCGCTTGCGGCGGCGATCCGCTGCGGAGCGGATGCCGTTTATCTGGGCGGACCGCAGTTTTCCGCCCGTGCGCACGCCGAGAATTTTGATTCTGACAGCCTTGCCGCGGCGGCAGCACTCTGTCACCGCAGCGGCGTCAAAATGTATCCCGCGGTCAACACGCTGCTGTTTGACCGCGAGTTTGCCGCGCTTGACCGGATGCTCTGTCTGTTTTCCGAGATCGGCGCGGACGGCATCATTGTGCAGGATGCCGGTGTTGCGGCCTATATCCGCAGAAGGCTCCCGACGCTCAGACTGCACGCCTCAACACAAATGACGATCCACACGCCCGCCGGCATCCGTTACGCTGCCGAAGCGGGCTTTTGCCGTGTCGTCGCGGCCCGTGAGCTGTCGGCAGAGCAGCTGCGCGCGGTCTGCGCGGAGGCGCGGCGATGCGGTGTCGAGGTGGAGATGTTTGTGCACGGCGCACACTGTATGTCCGTTTCCGGACAGTGCTGGATGTCCGCGGCGATGGGCGGACGCAGCGCCAACCGCGGATGCTGCGCGCAGCCGTGCCGTCTGCCGTTTACGGCGGACGCGTCTCAGCCGGATGCCTGTGCGCTTTCTCTGAAGGATCTCTGTCTGCTTGATCATCTGCGCACCGTTCAGGAGATCGGTGTGCGTTCGCTGAAAATCGAGGGCCGCATGAAACGTCCGGAATATGTTGCGGCGGCAGTGACCGCGTACCGCGAGGCGCTTTCGGGCCGTGAGCCGGACAGAAACAGCCTGCAGGCAGTCTTTTCTCGCAGCGGCTTTACCGACGGATACTTTACCGGAAAGCGAACAGAAATGTTCGGTACGCGCCGGAAGGAGGATGTGCTGGCTGCGCAGGATGTACTCCGAAAGCTCGGCCAGCTGTATCAGAAACCGCGGAAATGCGCGGTTCTTGATGCGCATTTTGTTCTTCGTGAGGGTGAGCCTTCCGTCCTGACCGTTTCTGACGGTATCTGCTCTGTGACAGTGACCGGCGCTGTTCCGCAGAAGGCTCTGAACCTTCCCACGGATCTTGCGCATCTGGAAAAGCAGTTTGACAGGCTCGGCGATTCGATCTATCTTGCGGGAGATGTGACCGCCGAGATCGGTGACGGCCTGATGCTCACCGCTTCCGCACTCAACGCGCTCAGAAGAGACGCCGTTTCGGCAATGGACGCGGCGCGCACAGAAGCGTTCACACCCATACACGCCCTTTCGGAGATTCCTGCCTGCCCGGAGCCGGCTCGGTACAGTCAGACGCCGTCTTTCCGTGTTCAGCTGCGGAACGCGGAGCAGCTTTCCGCTGTACTGCCGTTTGCGGACAGGCTGGAGTCTGTTCTGATACCATTGAAACTGGCGCTGGCAGGTGAAATTGCGCTCCCGAAAGAAAAGTGCATCATAGTTCCGCCGCGTCTGATTCCGGATGAGCCTGAGATCGAAAAACAGCTGCTTGCCGCGAAGAAACGCGGCTATTCAGAGATACTCTGCCAGAGTGCCGGCGATCTTCCGCTCGGGGTAAAGTGCGGTCTGCATCTGCACGGCTGTCTTGGGCTGCATCTGACAAACGGATTTGCCGCAGAGGAATACGCCGCGCGCGGGTTGCGCGACCTGTTGGTTTCTCCGGAGCTTCCGCTGCCGTGCAGCGTCAAATCCTCTGTACCGCTCGGTGCCTTTGTTTACGGCCGCCTTCCGCTGATGCTGACGCGGAACTGTCCGGTCCGTGCACAGGTCGGCTGTTCAGCCTGCCGCCATTGCCTGACGGACAGAAAAGGATGCGCGGTCTATGTTGACTGTACGCGATACACGGACAGTCCGGATTATGCGGAACTGTTCAACGCTTCTGTTCACTGGCTTGCGGACCGTCCGAAGACAAACGCCGGCTGTGATTACGGGCTGCTGTTCATGACAGATGAATCCGGTGCGCGTGTGCGTGAGGTGCTTTCCGCGTATCTGGACGGCGCTGCGGTTTCACCGCCCGAATCGTTTACCCGCGGCATCCGGCTGCAGTCGGCAGAACAGCCTGTCGCAGAAGGTATCGCTCCGCGATGATCAATAATGGGGCTCCGCCCCAAACCCCGCTCAAGGGACATTGTCCCTTGAGAATCCCGTTATGAGCATAGCAAAGCCCCTGCCAAAAGGCGGGGGCTTTCTCATAATAAAAGTTTTGGTCGAGCTTTTTCAAAAGCTCGCGGGAGTCCAGAAGGCGGCGCCCTCTGGCCGCGCTCCGCAGAGCGCGGAACACCCCGCATCAGAAGAGCTCCGAAAGGGGTGAATTGCCGCG
>JAGDBX010000146.1 GCA_018110935.1 Oscillospiraceae bacterium | reverse complement strand
CGGACTGCTGGGCGATCGAGGTGAGAACAGCGCAGGTGTGGCCGTCAAAACCGTATTTTGCGCGGTCGTAGCCGATATCGACGATGACCTCTCTGGCGATCGCGGGAATGTCGATGCGGGCTGTTGTGGAGATCTCTCCCATCAGCAGCACCATACCGGTCGTCGTGCAGGTCTCGCAGGCAACTCTGCCGTTGGGATCCTGCTCAAGAATCGCGTCCAGAACGGCATCGGAGATCTGGTCGCAGATCTTGTCGGGATGCCCCTCGGTCACGGATTCGGATGTGAAAAAGCGCTTCATGTGTATTCGTTCCTTTCTGAAATACATTCGCCGCATCATGTGCATTGAAAAAGCGGCATGCAGAACGCGTGCCGCTTTTTGGAAACTGCATACGCTCCTCATCTTCCGGAGCTGACGCTCCGCAGGACTTGGCACCATTCGCTGCCCGGATTACCGGACGCAGCGCGGTTGCCGCGGCTTCACAGGACCCGTTCCTCCACCGCTCATGATAAGGCTTTCTATATTATAGCGGATTCTTCCTGATTTGTCAAGTAGGTTTTTTCAGCCCGCCGCTGGAGCCGGCAGCGCGGGGGCATCCGGTGCAGCATTTGTGCGGAATGACAGTTTCTGCGGCACGCTTCATGGCTGACGCGAAGGATCTGCAGGGAATGATTTGGGCATATCGCCGAAAAACCGTCTGAATTCCGGTTGAATATCGGAAAAACAAGTGAAATTTTTGTGAAATAATCCTAAAACTATTCCATTTTGCATCTTGATGTGGTATAATGGATATAGAATTATGCTCGGGCATAATAAAGAGAACGACCAAGGAGCAAAAAGCATGGCAGAACGCGTATGGAACGCAGCGAATCCCGACCTGATCCCTGCCGTTTTCGGCAGTTATGATGCACACCTGAACCTGATCCAGAAAAAATTCCGTGTCGTCATCGTCAACCGCGGCTCGACGGTGAAGATCACCGGCGCAGAGCCGGATGTGGACAAGGCGCTTGAAGCCTTTGAGCTGCTGATGCAGAACGCCGGAAAGGGCGATCCGCTCAGTGAACAGACTGTCCGGTATGTGGTTTCGATGGTCGCGGATGATGCCGCGGCAGAGCTCAGAACGCTCTCGGCGGACGCCGTGGCGGTGACGGTCAGCGGCAAGCCGATCCGTCCGCGCACCGTGGGACAGAAACAGTATCTTGACGCGATCGGCAGCAATACGATCGTGCTGGGCATCGGTCCCGCCGGCACCGGAAAGACCTATCTCGCGGTCGCGATGGCGGTCAAGGCGCTCAGGGCACATGAGATCGACCGCATCATTCTGACGCGGCCGGCGGTCGAGGCAGGGGAAAAGCTCGGCTTCCTGCCCGGCGACCTGCAGGACAAGGTCGATCCCTATCTGCGCCCGCTTTATGACGCGCTCTTTGAAATGCTCGGCTCTGAGACCGTCGAGCGCGACCTTGAAAAGAATATCATTGAGATCGCGCCGCTCGCCTATATGCGCGGACGGACGCTTGACAGAGCCTTCATCATCCTCGACGAGGCACAGAACACGACCTCTGAACAGATCAAGATGTTCCTGACGCGTCTCGGCGAGGGCAGCAAAATGGTCATTACCGGCGACATCACGCAGATCGACCTGCCGGAGCCCGGACGCTCCGGTCTGATCGAGGCGATGCGCGTGCTGCGCGCGGTGGACGATATTGTGATCCATCAGTTTTCCGAAAAGGATGTCGTGCGGCACAAGCTGGTGCAGGACATCATTTCCGCTTACGCGAACTACGAACAGAAGAAATCTCACGAAAGGAAAAAGAATCGAAATGGCGAAGCTAAAGGTTTACATTAAAGACAGTCAGCATGAGGTGAAGATCCCTGTCGGAATCCGCCTTCTGATCCGCCGCTGCTGTCAGGCTGTTCTGACAACGGAGAATTTCGGCCACGATACAGAGGTCAGCGTCTCGTTTGTCAACAATGCGGAGATCCGCAAGCTCAACGCGCAGTACCGGAACAAGGACGCGGAGACCGATGTGCTCTCCTTCCCGCTCTGTGAAGGCGATCATCTTGAATACAACACCGCAACGGGCTTTGTGCTGCTGGGTGACATTGTCATTTCTATGGAAATGGCCGTCAAGCAGGCAAAGATGTACGGCCATGTGCTGGAGCGCGAGGTCGCATTCCTGACCGTTCACTCGATGCTGCATCTGCTGGGCTATGACCACGAGACTTCTCCGCTGGAACAGCGCAAAATGCGCGAGAAGGAAGAGTCCGTGCTTGAAAAGCTCGGATTTGCGAGAGATACCAGCTTCATCACACCCGATACGCAGGAGTGAGCATGGAGCAGACGAAGATCCTCTTTGCGGCGATTGCCGGCCACACGAACGCCGGTAAATCGTCGCTGCTCAATGCCGTCATCGGGGAGCGGATCGCATCTGTCAGCCCGAAGCCGCAGACCACACGCACCCGCATCACCGGCATCCGCAATTTCGGCAGCACGCAGATCGTCTTTACGGACACGCCCGGCCTGCACACGGCGCGGACGCGTCTGGGCGACCAGATGCTCAAGGCGGCAAAGGACGCTGTCTCGGACATTGACTGCGTGATCTTCATGCAGGACTGCACGAAGCCGCTCGGCGACCAGGAGCTGACCATGCTCAGCAATCTCGCGAAACAGGGGACAAGCCTGATCTTTGTCTACAACAAGATCGACCTGCTCTCCGACAAGACGAAACTGGCGCCGCTGCTTGCTTCTGCCTACGAAAAATGGCATCCGGCGGCGATCATCCCGATGAGCGTGACGAAAAACGAGGGCATCAGCGATCTGACGGATGAGCTCCTGAAGCTTGCCGTCAACGGCCCGCATTATTTCCCGGATGATATGATCACCGATCAGCCCGAGCGCGTGCTGGCGGCGGAGATCGTCCGTGAACAGCTGCTCTGGCTGCTGAACGACGAGGTGCCGCACGGCATCGCGGTTGTGACGGAGCAGTTCCGCGAGCGTGAGGACAAGGAGCTGCTGGATGTCTCCGTGCTGATCTACTGCGACCGGCAGTCTCACAAGCGCATCATCATCGGCAAGAACGGCGAAATGCTCAAAAAGGCCGCGTCTGCCGCGAGAAAGCGGCTGGAGGAGTTCTTTCAGATCAAGGTCAACCTGCAGACATGGGTGAAGGTCAAGGAGGACTGGCGCAACCGCGAGGCGGCCATCCGGAATTTCGGGCTGGAGGAGCAGTGAGCGCGGGCTTTTTGTCCGCCTGCCCCCACACGGAAGGAGAAGCCGATGTACGAAACCGTCAAGGGCCTCGTCATCCGTGAGGTCGTTTTCGGAGAAGCCGACAAGCTCATAGACCTGCTGACGGAAAACGGCGTCCGCACCGTACGCGTGCGGGGCGCGAGAAAGCAGGGGAGCAAATACGCCGCAGTGACACAGGTCTTCTCCTACGGGGAATTCTGTCTGCGGCAGAGCGGCGGGCGGTATTATCTGGACAGTGCCGTTTCGCTCTCATCCTTTTACGGACTCCGCGGGCGTCTGGAGGCACTGGCGCTCGCCGCTTATTTTTCAGAACTGGTGCGACGCACCGCAACAGATCAGCCGCAGCCGCAGATCCTGCGGCTGTTCCTGATTAGCCTGCATTATCTTTCGGAGCAGACACGCCCGGACGCACAGATCAAGGCAGTCTTTGAGCTGCGGCTCATTTCGGAGCTCGGCATGATGCCCGACCTTGTCTGCTGTCCTGTATGTATGCGTTATCTGCCGCCCGCGCCGATTCTGCGGCTGGACCGCGCGGACATGACCTGCGCGGACTGCTGGGACGCGCATGAGCGGAACGATCTGCCGGTGACGCCCTCCGCGCTGCAGGCAGTACGGCACGCGGTCCTTGCGGACCTTGACCGCCTGTTCGCGTTCCGCGTCAGCGGGGAGAGCCTGCGCCTGTTTGCTGTATATGCGGAGGCCTATGTGCTCCGCCGAACGGAGAACGCATACCCGACTTTGCATTTTTACCGGCAGATCACCGGCGCGGACGACGATGACTGATCTGTTCCGCCGGACTGCCGATCAAGACACACCGGAGAGAAACCACTCATGGAAAATACATTGAAGCGTGATTATCAGACACTGGAGCTCCACAAGGTGCTGGAACGGCTCGCGGCGGAAGCGGCGAACGAACGCGCAAAGGAGCTCGCCCGCTCGCTGGTGCCGGAGACCGATCCGGACCGTGTGCGGCATCTGCTGCAGAAGACCGAGGACGCCTTTCAGCTTTCGGTCCGCTTCGGCTCGCCCTCCTTTGACAGCTTTCACGATGTCTGCGCGGCAGTGCGCCGCACACAGTCAGGCGCGCGCGTCTCGCTGAAGGAACTGCTGGAGATCGCGCGGCTGGAGCGTCAGATCACCTCGCTGACCGACTGGTATGACCACTGCGGTCAGATCGAAAATACGCTTTCGGATCTTTTTGCGCGCCTGCAGCCCGATTCCTATCTCGCCGATCTGCTGGAGCGTTCGATCGAGAACGAGGAGCGGCTTTCGGATGCGGCAAGCCCCGAGCTGGCCTCGATCCGGAAAAAGATCACGCAGGCGGGGCTCCGACTGCGCGAAAAGCTCGAAAAGATGCTGAAATCGCCCTCGATGCAGACTTATCTGCAGGAGGCGATCGTCACGATCCGCGACGGACGCTATGTCATTCCCGTCAAGGCGGAATACCGCGGAGAAGTCGCCGGCCTGATCCACGACACCTCCGCGACCGGTCAGACCTATTTCATCGAGCCGATGGCGATTGTGGACGCGAACAACGATATCCGCCTGCTGGAAAGCCAGGAGCAGGAGGAGACCGAGCGCATCATCGCAAAGCTCTCCGCTGCCTGCGGCGCAGCGGCTCCGGCGCTGCTTGCCGGCTATGAGATCGCCGCGGAGCTGAATCTCTGCTTTGCAAAGGCGTCGCTCGGCGCGATGCAGAAGGGCGTCATTCCGGAGGTGACCGATGACGGCTCGATGCTGCTGAAAAAGGCGCGGCATCCGCTGCTCGATCCCAAGGCCGTCGTGCCGATCACACTGGAGCTCGGAAAAGACTACCGGGCGCTGATCATCACCGGCCCGAACACGGGCGGCAAGACCGTCGCGCTCAAGACCGTCGGCCTGCTGACCGCGATGGCGATGTGCGGCCTGATGATCCCCGCTGCGGACGGCAGCCGTGTTTCGGTCTTTGACCGTGTGCTCGTTGATATCGGCGACCGTCAGAGCATCGAGCAGAATCTCTCGACCTTCAGCGCGCACACGCTGCAGGATATCGAGATCCTAAAAGAGGCGGATGACCGCACGCTCGTGCTGCTGGACGAGCTCGGCTCCGGCACCGATCCGGTCGAGGGCGCGGCACTGGCCGTCGCGATGATCGAGCGGCTGCGCGGACAGGGCGCTGTTCTGATGGTGACAACGCATTATCAGGAATTAAAGCGCTACGCGGTCGAGACACCGGGCGTGGAGAACGCCTCCTGCGAATTTGACCTCGAAACACTGAAGCCGACCTATAAGCTCATCATCGGTTCGCCGGGAAAGTCGAACGCCTTTGCGATCTCCGGCTCGCTCGGTATGCCGGAGGATGTCATCGCGCATGCAAAAACGCTGGTCAGCACCGAGAATGTCCGGTTTGACGCCGCCGTCGCGGAGCTGGAGCGCGCAAGAGCCGAATTTGACCGGCAGAATGCCGAGCTGGAACGGCTCCGGAAGGACGCTGCAGAGCATGAGCGCACGGTGCGCGAGCAGGCGGAGGAGGTACAGCGCCGCCGTGAGGATGAGCTCCGGCATGTGCGCGAGCAGGCAAGACGCATCATTGAGCAGGCGGCGGCGGAATCCGGCGCGATGCTCGACGAACTAAGACAGCTCAAGAAGGAAAAGGACAAGGCGGACTTTGCCGAGCGGATCGCCGCGGCAAAGGCAAAATCCGCGCAGACCGTCAACCGGCTGTATGCCGAGACGGATATTGCGGACGAAGGCGAGGGCTACCGTCTGCCCCGGGCGCTGGTCGCCGGCGATTCCGTGCGCGTGGTGTCGCTCGGGCGCGTCGGAACCGTGCTGGCGGAGCCGGAGGGCAGTCAGGTGCTCGTGCAGCTCGGCGCGATGAAAATGCGCGTTGCGCTCGACAACCTGCGGCTGGAGGCCAAGAAGGAGCAGCCAGCCGCCAAAAAGGCAAAGCAGCACACGACCGTTGTTTCATCAAAGGGCGCCGCTTCGCGCAAGGCTTCCACAGAGATCGATCTGCGCGGCTGTACGGTCGATGAGGGCATTTCCGTGATCGAACAGTTTCTTTCATCCTCCATGCTCTCGGGCTTTGAAACGGTCACTTTGATCCACGGAAAAGGCACCGGCGCACTGCGCAAGGGTGTCCACGAATATCTGCGGCGCAGCAAATATGTCAAATCGTTCCGTCTGGGCGTCTTCGGAGAAGGCGAGGACGGCGTGACGATCGTGACGCTGCGCTGACATCTGAAAGAAAGGAGAGAGGACTGTGCCGGAATCGCCTGATTTCTTTGAACTGACACCGGAGGATCCTGCGCATCCCTTCGGCAACCCGACCGAGGAACCGGACTATTCCCCCGATTACCGTGAAATCGTACCGGAGCTCAGCATGACGGGCGCCTGTCTGCCCCTGATCCCGACACTTGCGGAAAAGCACGCCATCCGGCGCTATATCAGCCTGACCTGCCTGACGCTGCTGTTTGCGTTTCTCACGGCGGCGAGTGTACACACGGCACTGACGCTGCTGTGCCGCGCCGTTCTGCAGATGCGCGACGCGCACGCGGGGACACTGCCGCAGAATTACAGCGAGATCGCTTCCGCGTATATCAATGACAGCTCGGTTTCATCTGCGATCACGCTGATCTCCTTCCTTTGCGGCAATCTGGCAGCGTTCTTTGCCGGCTGTTCCCTCACGAGACTCAGAAAGGCAGATCTGTTCCGGACAAGGGAGCTTTCTTTCGGTCGGATGCTCTGCTATCTCGGCGCGGGACTGTGGATCCGCCTTGTGACCGGTTATCTCGGCACCTGGCTGACCGCGTTTCTCACGCGTGCGGGCGTTCCGGTTCACGAAACAGCTGTCCGTCCCGGACAGCCCGGCATGAAGCTTGCGATGATCGCGCTCTACACCGTGCTGGCTGCGCCTGTGACGGAGGAGCTGCTGATGCGCGGCTTTGCGCTGAAAAATCTCAGCCGCGTCAGTCAGCGCGGCGGCATTTTGCTGACGGCGTTCCTGTTCGGCATCATGCACGAGAACCCCGCGCAGTTTCTCTACACCTTCCCGCTCGGTATTCTGCTCGGCTATATCGCCGTCCGGCATGATTCCGTGCTGCCCGCGATCTTTGTGCATATCACGGTCAATGCGGCAAATCTGCTGGAAATCTGCGGCTGGGAATATCTGCCGTCAGAAACATTCCGCACCGTGCTGATGTCTGCTTCATTGTCCGTACTGGCGCTCGGCTCGGTAGCAGTCATCTATCTCTTTGTGACGGAACGCCTGCCGGACAACACGCCCTATCAGAGCCTGCGCGGCGGCAGGGTGACGGCGGGATCACTGATGCTCTGGCTGCTGATTGCCGTTCATATCGGTGCTGCTGCCTTTTCGGGGCTGTTCTGAGCACTGCTGTTTGAGAGAAGATTCTATCGCGCCGGGAGAACCGTGCGCAGAAAGGTATGGTTTTTATGTATCATTTCAATGCGGAGGCAGCGATTGAGAATTGCTGCCGGTGGATTCAGGACTGGTTTGCGGAGAACGGCGACGGCTGTCCGGCGGTGCTCGGCATTTCCGGCGGTAAGGACAGCTCGGTTTGTGCGGCACTGCTCTGCAAAGCGCTTGGCGTACACCGCGTTGTCGGCGTGCTGATGCCACGCGGCGAACAGCCGGATATTGACGATTCCCTGCTGCTCTGCAGGCATCTGGGCATATCTCATGTGACCGTCAACATCGGAGAGGCGGCTGATGCGCTGCAGAACGCGGTCTCCGGTGCGCTGCCGATGACGCAGCAGGCCCTGATCAATCTTGCGCCGCGCATCCGTATGACAACGGTCTATGCCGTTTCGCAGAGTCTGAACGGCAGAGTGGCGAACACCTGCAATCTCTCTGAGGACTGGGTCGGCTATTCCACGCGCTGGGGAGACAGTGTCGGCGATTTCTCGCCGCTGGCGAACTTTACCGTTACCGAAGTCAAAGCGATCGGCCGCGCGCTCGGTCTGCCGGCGCAGCTGGTCGATAAGGTGCCGTCCGACGGTCTCTGCGGCAAGACGGACGAAGACAATCTGGGCTTTACTTACGCGGAGCTGGATGCTTATATCCGTGAAGGCATTCTGCCGTCGCCTGAGCATCAGGCACTCATTGACCGCAAGCACAAGCAGAATCTCTTTAAACTGAAAATGCAGCCTGCTTTCCCATTTGATCCTGAAAAGGCTGAATAAAGCAAATCCCCCGCCGTCAGGCGGGGGATTTGCTTTCGCGGCTCACAAATATAAAGTTT
>JAGDBX010000145.1 GCA_018110935.1 Oscillospiraceae bacterium | reverse complement strand
TATCTTGCTTTGCTCTCTGTCTTGTGTTTATTATATCACTTTCCGGTTTGTTTGTCAATCTGTTTTAGGCATTTTTCAGTGCATCACGCAATTTTGGTGTAATTTACACAATGCCCGCCGCTCTTTCTTGTATAATCGGACAATCATTTCACAATCTCCGTTTTTGGCATTTGTACAAAAAGTTCTCATAGAGAAAACATATACATGCTGTAATTCCGCACAGAGTACAGAATGTGATAGTCTGATTCCGTAATTTACAGTTCGTATTATTCTGAGGCGAATTTGCAGTTTTTTCGGTTCCGTTTGCGGCACTTTGCACGATTTTGCTCCCGCCGAATTATAAGAAGTGACGGATTTTTGCTTCTTTTGTTGACTTGGCACTCCTTTCGATGTATAATAGAATAGAATAGAAGCAGAAGCATCGGAGTGTGCGTGACGCACGCAGGGGAGGATCCGGATGACAGACAAAGAACTGCGGAAAGCCAAAAAGGACGAGCTGCTCGAAATGCTCTATTATCTCAGGTCCGAAGTCGATGAGCTGAAGGCACAGAATGACGCGCTGCGTGCAAAGCTGCTCATGCTTTCCGGCGAACAGCCTGCCGAAAGCGGTGAGAACGATGCGTAAGTTCACTGAGCTGAACGAGCTTCCGACCGCGGAACAGTTCCGGAAGGAACTGAACCGGCGGCGCTACCGGAATCGGTTTCTCTCCACGCTGAAAAACACCTTCGTCTCTTTCTGCGTGGCCGCCGCAGCCGCCGTACTGCTGTCTGTACTGTTTCTGCCCGCTGTCCGCGTCACCGGCACCAGCATGGAGCCGACGCTTTTCAGCAATCAGATCGTGCTGTGCAGCAAGCTGAAAACACCGAAGCGGGGCGACATCATCGCGCTCTACTATAATAAAAAGCTCCTGCTGAAGCGTGTGATCGCCGTTGCGGGAGATACACTGGACATAGACGAAGAAGGCCGCGTCACACGGAACGGCAGGCTGCTCGATGAACCCTATCTGCAGAAGACCGCGCTCGGCGAATGTGACATCAGCTTCCCCTACACCGTGAAGGAAAACCGCTGGTTCGTCATGGGCGACAACCGCGAGGTCTCCGTGGACAGCCGCTATTCCGGATTCGGCTGCGTGCCGGATGAGAACATCCTCGGCGTTGTCTGGGCAAGCCTGTATCCGTTTGACCGGTTCGGGCTGCTGGAGAAATCCGATGAATAAAAAGAAATTGTCCGATTATCTGGTCACGGCCGGGCTGATCCTGATCATGCTGACCGGCACCGCGATCGCGCTCTATCCGGCGTTCAGCAGCTGGTGGAATGAGCGGACGCAGACCAGAGTCATCGACCGTTACAATCAGGCGGTCGGCAGTCTGGATACCTCCGAAAAGGAAAAAATGCTGGAAAACGCACACGCATACAACGATTCTCTCTCCGCGCTCTACGATCCGCTTTCAAACTACGAGAAAATCGCCGATTACGGCAGTGTTCTGAAGATCTCCGGAACAGACATCATCGGCTACATCGACATTCCGAAAATCGGCGTTCATCTGCCGATCTACAACGGAACGAGCCCGGAAGTGCTCAATGTGGCCGTCGGGCATCTGGAGGGCACCTCCCTGCCGGTCGGCGGAAAGGGCTGTCATGCCGTCATTTCCGCGCACAGAGGGCTTCCATCCGCCAAACTCTTCACGGAGCTTGACAAGCTGACCGAGGACGATCAGTTCAGCATCTCTGTTCTGGACGACATCTTCACATACGAGGTCGATCAGATCAGCGTCGTGCTCCCCTATGAGCGGGACCTGCTCCTGCCGGAGCCCGGAAAAGACCTTGTCACGCTGATGACCTGCACCCCGTACGGCATCAATACACACCGGCTCCTTGTCAGAGGCCGCCGTGTCGATAACATCACGGAGGAGGAAGAGGTCCGCAGAGTCAGAATCCCTGCCGACGCCATTGTCTCCGACGAGCTGAGCTCCCGTCTGTTCATCATTGTGCCGCTTGCCCTGATCCTGCTGATCTACTGGTATTTCGGCGGAAGGGACGGCAGAAAGCGATATCATTCCGTATATCCGGTCCTCAAAGCGCTGGACCGGAAGGACGAAAAAGAAAGGAACGGTGATCCGTCATGCGGCAAACAATCAGAAAAAGATACATCCTCCCGCTGATCGCGGGACTGCTCCTGCTGTTCCCGCTGCGGTTCTGTCCTGACGCCGCCGCCGCTGCCGACAAGACGATCACGCTGATCTGCCGGCAGGATGAGACCGTTCTCACAGGCATGGAATGGAGTCTCTACCGGATCGGCGTGCGGCATGACACCGCAATCGAGTTTGTGCCGGAGCTTTCCGGATACAGCATGGATCTCGGCGATCTTTCCTCAAAGACTGTGGATACGGCCGCCAAAACGATCGAAAGCTATGTGACGGCCGTCAGCCTCGCACCGCTCGCGAACGGACAGACCGACACCAGCGGAGAGCTCACATTCGGCGGGCTGAGCAACGGCCTGTATCTGGCGTCCGGCAAAACGCTTGAGGTCGGGAATACGGTCTATTATCCCTCCGCGCTGCTGCTGGAGATCAATGACGCGGATGCCTCGCTCGACTACGACGCGTATCCGAAATTCTATCAGTCCACGCTTTCTGTCGAAGCGAAGGAATATACCGTGAAAAAGGTGTGGATTGATGACGATGACGCACACAGCGCCCGCCCTGCCGACCTGACGGTCGATCTCTATCAGGACGGCGTGCTGAAGGAAACCGTCACGCTGAATGAGGGCAACGACTGGGAATACACATGGTCCGCCCTGAATGACGGCTCTGAATGGACGGTCGCGGAACGGGAGATCCCCGAGCCGTATGCCGTCATGATCGATTCCAACAGCTCGCAGTTCCTGATCCGCAACACCTATCAGGAAACCACGACGACCGGCAGCGAAACGGAAACGACAACAACAACGGAAACGACCACGGAACCGCCCGCAACGGAACCGCCCTCCACGACGACGAAGCCCTCGCTTGTGCAGACCGGACAGCTCTGGTGGCCGGTCATCCCGCTGGCACTCGGCGGCGTGATTCTGGTCGGCGCGGGCATCTCCATGCGCGCCGGAAAGAAGAAAAATGAGAAGTAAAAGCTGGCTTTTCGTCTGCCTGCTCGGTGTGCTCATGATTCTGGCGGCGGGACTGCTCTGCGTCCGCAATTTCAGAGAAAGCGAAGACGCGGCCGCGTATTCCGATCAGGTGCTGGACGCGCTGAAGCAGGAGATTCCCGACGAGCCTGCCGTGACCGAGCCCAAGCAGACAGGAGAGGATCTGTTCGCGCCCTACGAAACGGAGCCGGACAGCAGTGATGAGGCGGAAGATATCGTGGTCGGCGAAGACGCCTACTGCGGATTCATTTCGATGCCGTCTCTGAATCTGGAACTCCCCGTCATGAGCAGCCTGAGCTATCCGAATCTCAAGAAATCGCCCTGCCGGTACAGCGGCTCCGCGCAGACGAATGACCTGATCATCGCGGCGCATAATTACACTTCGCATTTCGGCAAAATCAGAAGGCTGACCGCGGAGGATCCGATCATTTTCACCGACACGCGCGGCAGACAGTTCCGGTATGCCGTCTCATTCATTGAGGTGATCGAGGGGCAGGATGTGGATCAGATGTTCAGCGGTCAGGCGGAGGAATGGGATCTGACGCTGTTCACCTGCACACTGGGCGGCAAAAGCCGCGTGACGATCCGCGCTGACCGGATCACGGACGAAACAGAAGCATAAAAAGCACAGCCCTGACAGACGCCGGATCCCGGCAAGCTGTCAGGGCTGTGTTTTTCTGTGCCGCATCTGCAGAGAACAGATCTCCCGCACGGGAACCGCCGTCCCGTCCGTGAACAGCAGTCTGCCCGTCTCTGCGTCATAATGCCGGAAGACGCCCGAAACGGTCACATAGCTGCCGCCCGCCTTGCGCGCGTCCGGCTGAAAGAACGTGACCTTCACGGCGGGGCGTTCCCCTTCCGCGTCGAGCAGCTGCCGCACGGCAGCATCCAGCGCCGCCAGATCGTCCTCAGACATCGCGTCGCGCGGCGCGGTCAGGCGCGCGGTTTCGTCGATCGCCTCATCATAGCCGGTCAGCGCGGCAAATGCCGAAAACTGCGCCGCACGCTCATAGACGGTCATTTTCCGCCGCCTTTCCGAGACATGGTGCGGCAGATCCATAATATCGGCAAAATCGTCCATATTCTCACCTCATGCCCTGTGTCCGCCGACCTGCCCGTTCCGTTCGCGGGCGGTCGCGCCCTCCTGAAAGTTCATGCCCTTCAGAACCGCGTTTTTCCCGTACCGGCTCTTTAACGACAGCACCGCCTCCTGCAGACGCCGTTCTTTTGCCAGCGCGGCCTTTTCCTGTTCGCGTCTGCGCTCCAGCGCGGCAACATCGTCAAACAGCCCGTACTGCACCGGCGCGTCATCCGGCACATCCGCTTCACGAATCACATGGTTTGCCGTGACATTCAGCCGCCTGACAAGCAGATCACTGTCGATGATCCGGTCAAAAAGCCGCATCGCGGCAGCCGTGATGATCTTTTCCGATGCCGTGTGCCGGCCGAGCCCGACTGAGCCGTGTGCCGGCTTCGGTACGGTCTTTCCGTAATGATTCAGCGCAAGCGCCCCGCTGTAATCCATAGGAATCCCGGTGTGGTCGTAGCCGATGTGCAGCACAAGCTGGTCGGCTGCGGCGTGCTTCCGCACCAGATCCAGCACCAGCTGCTCGGTCATCTCCCGTACGATCAGCTTTGCCTTTTCCGCCGTATACGGCGCGGACAGCACCTGCCCCTGACTGAGGCTGTGATTTTCCGGCCGGTACGCCTTGATCGCCGCGATGGTACAGGGCTCCCAGCCCCACGCATGGTCAATGAGCAGCTCTGCCTTGACGCCGAATGTCCGGTACAGCGTGTCTTCGCAGTGTGCCGAATACCGCGCCAGCTGTCCCATATTCAGAATACAGTATTTTTCCAGCCGCCGCGCCGTTCCGCTGCCGATCATCCAGAAATCGGTGATCGGCGTATGATCCCAGAGCTGCTCCCGGAAGCCCCGTTCGTCCAACTCCGCGATGCGCACGCCGTCGGCATCCGGCGGCATTTTCTTTGCGACGATGTCCATCGCGACCTTTGCCAGAAACAGATTTGTCCCGATGCCCGCCGTTGCCGTGATGCCGGTCGTTTTCAGCACAACGCGGATCATACCCATGACCAGCACAAGTGCCGTGCAGCGGTAGGTTTCCAGATAATTCGTCACATCAATGAACACCTCGTCGATCGAATAGACATGGATATCCTCCGGCGCGATGTATTTCAGGTAGATCTGATAAATGGCCGTGCTGATCTCCATATAGCGGCGCATACGCGGGGGCGCAACGATATAGCCGAGCTCCAGCGACGGATCCCGCTGCAGCTCATCCGCGAGACAGGATTCACCCGAGAACCGCCTGCCGGGTGTGCGGCAGCGGCGGCGTTCATTCTCCTGCGCGACCTTCTGCACGACCTCGAACAGCCGCGGTCTGCCGGGCACGCCGATCGCCTTCAGCGAAGGGGAGACCGCGAGACAGATCGTTTTCTCTGTGCGGGTGAGGTCTGCGACGACAAGATTCGTGTTCAGCGGATCCTTTCCGAGGTCCACGCACTCCGCCGATGCGTAAAACGATTTCAGGTCAATGGCTGCGTATACCGGCATTGTGCGCACCTCCGTTCAGTGATTTGTTCTGTTACAGCTCAATACGGACTTCATACCGCTCATCGATCAGGATGCGGGTGACATGCGGCAGTGCGGCAAACGCAGCCATTTCAGCATTGTCCGCCAGCACCGATTCCAGCGTACAGTCTGAATCGTCCTGCCGCTGTTCGATCACCGACGCATATTGTCTGATAT
>JAGDBX010000144.1 GCA_018110935.1 Oscillospiraceae bacterium | reverse complement strand
TGCTGCACGGGCTGTGCGGCTGCGGCCGGCTGCAGCGCGCCTCTGCGGCGCGAAGGTGTCGGGTTGGAGAGCCGCGCATTCGGATCCTGAAAGACAGGCTGTCCCGTATCCGGGCGCTGCGGTGCGGCATCACGCCGTGTCGGCGTCGGACAGGAAGCCCGCCCGATCGTCATGCCGGGCAGATCGGAAAACCGCGCTGCCGCCGCGGCGGTCTCGCTCACATCGGCGTTCTCCAGCCGGAGGGGCAGAACGGGCGCCGGAGCCTGCGGTATCTCACGCACCTGCTCCTGCTGCACCTGCTCCGCTGCCGCGGGCTGTTCCTGCGGCAGGACCGGCTGCTTTCCCTTGCGTGTCGGCGTCGGATTGGAGATCCGGTCTGAATCGGTGTTCGGATCAAAGCCCTCTGCAGGAATGACCTTAAAGACAAGATCGTCCATGCTGTGCCTCCGTTACTTCATACTGCCCGGATTCCGGTTGTATGCTCCGAGCGACTGATCTGCCTCGCTGAACACCTGACGGCAGTCCGTCAGCGTGTCGCACATGGTCTTCAGAATATCATAGATGCCGTTGATATTGTTCTTCACGGTGTATGCGTCTGCGCGGAACGCGTCCGCGCCCTGTCCCTTCCAGATATCCAGCAGCGTGCGGACAATGTCATCGTACTGCTGGTTGATCTCACGGTAACGCGCGGTGAGCGAAGCACTCTCTTTGATAAAGGTATCAAACACCTTTGTGTCGAGCAGAACATAGCCGTCTGCCATGAAAACACACCTCCTAAGCTTTCAGAAACCGCATTTTTTTCAGTTCGTCACTTTCGATATCGTAAAAGTAGCCGTCGCCCAGCTCACAGCGGGCATATTCGTTTTTCAGCTCCTTTGCGTCCATTTCGCCGAAAACAGAACGGCTGCCCTTGTCCTGGATGAACTCCGCGATGTTGTCCAGCAGAAACGCCACGGAGAAGCTGTTGTTCAGAAACGCCTCCGCCTCGCGGTCGCTGTTGCCGATCTTCCGGACATCGGGGAAAATGAAATAATAGCCCTTTTCCTCTGCCGCGGCGGTCATTCTCGCAAAGGCGCTCAGCAGATTCTTGCCGGAGCTCTGGAACAGCATCTTGTTCTGCAGCACGAATACGGTCGGGGGCGTCTCCGCCTCCTGAAAGGCGCGGTTGCCCGGCTTTGCACAGTATCCGTTGCTGTCGAGATAGTCCGAGAGCTGATCGATCTTTTCAAGATAGACAGAATCAGGACTGTCCGGCCGGTGCAGAGAAACGAGCTGCTTTCTTCCGTCATCCGCCAGCACAACGCGGTAATCCGGATGTCTGCTCCGGATTCCGCTGAGCAGAAGGCTGAGCAGATTCGACTTGCCGAAGCGCTTTTTGCCGTATACGGCGATCGAGTGCATGACCTCCAGATCGACAAGGATCGGCTTGTGCTCATAGTAGTCCAGACCGACCGCGATGCAGTCGCCCTGCGCCTCTGCCGCCTTTACGGTGATGCCGCCGGCGGAATATTCGCTGAAGTTTTCGGCGTTCAGCTCCTCGCCGAAGCCCCGCAGACGCTCTGCCCTGCCGGTGCGCGCCGCGGCTTCCGCCGCAAATCCCGCAAGCTCCGAGCGCTCATCCTCAAAGGGCAGAAACGCCTGAAACTCCTCCGGATTGCCGTCAATGACCGTCACGCCGCGTCCGGGATTCTTCATCGGTTCATTGATCTTCATGCCGAAGACATCCATATAGACCTCAGCCGAGACCTCAAACGCGAATCTCCGGTTGAAATTGGAGAGATACCGGCTGAGCCCGTTGCTGGTATCACTTGCGGTGAACACCAGACTCAGCCCCTTTGAAAGACCTTCGCGGCAGAACTTCATCAGCGAGTCCTGATAGGAGAAATACCGCTCATCTGCCAGAAAAGAATTGACATTGTCGATCACAAAGGTGATGTGCAGCGGTTTTTTCCCGTCCGTGCGGCGGTATTCCTCATAAAACTGCGCGGAACGCAGCCGCCGGATATTGGATTCCAGCCGGTTTTCCACGGTGCGGAACACCCTGCGGATATTCTCCTCGTTGGAATTGTCAAAGCAGGCTGCCACCAGCGGGAGCTTTTCGTAATCCCCGAGATTGCCGCCGAAGTCGATCACATAGATCTCCTCCGCGTCGCCCGGCTCAAAGTTCCGGTGCATGGCGGTCAGCATGGTTTTGAGGAAGGTCGTCTTGCCGCTCATGTGACCGCCGAACACGATCACATTGGACGCGTAGATATCCACCTTCAGCACCGGCTGCATCTGGGTATCGAGGTCATCGTAGATGCCTGTTTCCAACTGTCTCATGCGCTGCTCAGACCTCCCTTACAGGCTCGTATTTGCCGTCCTGATACGCGTAGACCGTGCTGCCCTTCAGGAACATCTTCTGCGGCAGCGGCTTCTGGAACACGATATGCGGCGCGGGATGGTCGCCGCTGTGCCGATCGTAATAGGTCTTGACGACGCCCACGATCGCGTTGAGCTGCGTTTCAAGCTGACCGAGCTTCTCAAGCTCCTTTTTCCGCTCGATATACTCGCGGTTGTCGCGTTCAGACTGATAAAAGACGGTGTATGCACCGGTCTTGCTCGCCTTGACGATCTCGATCGGCGTCTCCATGTTGTCCTCTACGGTCGCGCCGGAATACGCCGACTGGAAATACTCGAACTTCGAGCCGGTGCCCACCAGCAGATAGCCGCGTCCGTTGCCGGGCATCGTCGGGCTGGCCGCCAGATCGTTTCCGATCATCTCCTTGGAGGCCTGTCTGGTCGCGACCTTGAGGCAGAGCCTTGAACGGGAATTCACGCGGATGTCGTCCGTGATCGCGCCTTCGATATTCTGCGAGATCAGGATGATGTGGAAGCCGAGGCTTCGTCCGACGCGGGCGATCGTGGTGATCTCGCCGATGAAGTCCACATCGTTGTTCTCGGTCGAGAAGCGCTTTAATTCGGTGAACTCGTCCACGACGAGGATCAGGTGCGCAAGCGAATCGTTCTTCGCCTGATCGCGCAGCGCCTGCATTTCCTTTTCGCTGAGCTGATCCTTGTTCTCGCCGCGCAGGCGGTTGTTGATGTTCTTGATGTGGCTTTCAATGTCGCGGCAGGCCTTGATGTATCCGTTGATGCTGTCCACATACATCGAATTGAACAGGATCTTTCTTCTGCGGATCTCCGAGGTCAGCGCGTTGAGGAAGCGCTTGAGCATATATTCCGCACCCGTGCCGTTTTCGTCGCCGTCCACATCCGTGACGGAGCCGACGACATGCGGCAGCGTGCCGATGCGCTTGATGAAGCCGCCGCCCTTCATATCGACGAGCATCAGATTGACCTCATCCGGGCGGAAGCAGAGGCAGAGCCCGAGCAGATAGGAGATGATCGTCTCCGATTTGCCCGAACCGGTCGTGCCGGCGACCAGCATATGCGGGCCGTCCGCCTTTTCGTGCAGGTCAAGGATCGTCATGCCGCTGTCCGTTCTGCCGATCGGCACACCGATCGAGGACTGCACATCGTAGCGGCGCTTGCCGTCCTTCCCCTCCCAGAATTCCCCGATGTCGATGTGATCCTTCGACAGGCCGTACAGCTCAAAGAGGCTGACGGCGGAGGGAACCTTGCCGTTCGCGGAGATCTTCGCGAAGCTCAGCGCGGAGAGGATCTTGTAGGAGTTGTAGAGGTGCCGTCCCCAGTTTTCGGCCGGCGTGAAGGTGAAGCGCTGCCGCAGATTCTCATTCTCGCGCGGGACAAGCTCCGCGAAATGATCGCGCACGGTGATGACATGGTCACAGTATGCGGGCAGATGCTCCTTATAGATCTTCGGGAAGACGAAGGTGAGCCCAAGCTTGTTCTCAAAGGGCTCTCCGTCCGGCGGGACCTGCGGCAGATACTGTGAAAAGGCGTGCTCCTTGAGATCGTATTCGTCATAGACAAGGAAGACGATATGCGGCAGATTCGTGCCGGGCGCCGCATCGTCAAGCGTCCGCTCTCCCATGATATTCATCATGATGCTGAAAATGGAATTGGCGCTCTCCTGCCCGAACACGAACTGTGATCTGTCAGAAAAGAGCTCGCGGAAATGCGGCAGGAATTTGTAGACGCTGATGCGCTGCTCGATCTCATTCGGGTCCTCCGTCCGCGGGAACAGTGCCACAAACTGCAGCTCATCCGGCGAGTGGTAGAAGCAGAGATCGAAGATCATGCGCTCAAGCAGGAAATCGGAGATATCGGGCTCCCTGGAGACAACGCCCAGCGCGCCGCAGTTTTTCATCGAGAAGACCAGCGGCGCCTGCTTCATGCAGCTGTACTCCTTTGCGATGAAGCCGGGGAGATTGCTGAGATAGAAGGTCGGATCGTCGGAATACTGATAATCCTTGTCCGCCGGGATCGACAGCCGGATGCTGCCGTTGTCAAACTGGAAGTTTGCCGCGGAAAACACGGTGTCCTTTCCCGTACCGGAGATCTCGAACATATTGCGGACATCATCTGATACACCGAGCCGGACGCCGAGAAAGTCCTTGTCGGCAAAGGCGCGGCTGAAGATCAGCGACGAAACGCTGTAAACGCTTGTTTCGGTGCTGCGGGAATCCAGAATGTCGTTGACATCGGGATAGAGCTCGCAGAGCTTTTTGACATCGAGATCCTTCCGGTTCTCGATGCCGATGATCAGGCGCCGGATATATTCCTGATAATGCTCGCGCCAGTCGCGGAGCTGTTTCTTGTATTCCTTCTTCTGCCGGAAGTAGTTGACAGCCGAGGTGACGAATGTGGCAATACCCATCGCGCCGCTCAGCAGCACCATCGAAAGGTCGCCCCGCCCGCTGCTCATCATCATCAGGCTGCGCACGAGGATCATCGTGGAGATCATGGTCAGCGACGGCAGAATCGTGAAGAACAGATTCTGATCGCGCTTCTGCGGCGGATCCGAGGGCGGAATGATCTCGACCGGCGTATCGTCAAACTGATACAGCTGACGGTTGCTGATGTTGTACTGCGGGAACACGATGGAAGTGTTCGGATTGTCCGGATTAAAGGCCGGGATGATATCCGCGGTGTTGACCTCATAGGTCTCGTACTGCTCGGTGCTGTCAAACACGATTCTGGTCGAGGTGATGAAGCCGATCTCGCAGAGCTTTCTGTCCAGATCCTCCCTGCGGAAGACCACACGCCCGCGGCTGTCCTTCTGCACGACGAGCGCGTTGTTGTAGGAGGTCAGCGTGACTCTGCGGAAGCTGCCGTCCGGGCCGACGGCCTTCAGACAGTCCGCGTAGATGCTGCTGCAGATGCGGTACAGATCGCTGCCGCTCTTTTTCAGCAGACCGTATCTGATACCGTCAAGAAGCTGCTTCAGCGTGATATCGCGCAGCACGATCAGCTCAATGACGATGCTTGCGCCGCGGTCATCAATGAACTGAACGCCGATCAAGAGCTTGTTGCTTTCCATACTGCCTCCGGTTGATGTTTCGTTCGGTCAGCGCCTTGCTCAGCTGACCGTGATCTGGCTGACGGTCACGGTGGTGTAATTGCCCAGCAGGATGCGGCAGCCCTTTGTCAGTGCGGTGCTCTGCCCGCTGCGCAGCTCGGTGTGCCCGTTCTCCGAATCCACCGCAAAGACCGCGCCCTGCGCGGCATTCCGCACCGTGACGGTCTCCGTTTTGCGGTCATATCGGAGCACAAACGCGTTTCTGCCGATGCTGCCGATGTCGTCGTTGGAAGCGTCCTCGCAGATCGCCCTGTGGTTCTTCGGAAGGGCGCTGCCGTCCTCCGCACGCGGCTCCGGGATTCTGCCGACGCGGAATTCCCCGTCCTCGTCAAATTCCCAGACATCCGGTCCGACGCCCTTCTGGTCAGAGGGGACATCCTTGGTGATCTGGACAGCGATTCTGCAGACGAGCTTCTTTTTCGGGCGCCGTCTGAGAAACAGCAGGATGCCGCCCGCGGCAAGCAGAAGTGCGGCGGCGGCCGCTCCGATGATCAGCCACAGTGTTCCCCTGCCTTCGGACTTTTCCGCTTCGGCCGACACGGCCGAAACAGTCGTTTCCGCCTCGGTCTCCGCCGATGTCGTCTCCGGCGCGGCGGTCGTGGTCTCAGGCGGTTCGGTCTCATCGGGCGGAAGCTCCGCCTGCGGGATCAGAACCGATCCGAGGGATATGTTTTCGGCGCCGTTCTTGATCGTGACGCCCTTAAGTTCGCCTGTTGTCAGCGCGTTCGTCAGCTTCGCCTTCAGCATCGAGATCTCTCCTGCCGCGAGCGGGCTGAAATCAGAACCGCTTTCAAACATCATATAGGTATTCGAGCCGAGACTGCCGATCGCGGCAAGATTGACATCCTGCTTGCCGCCGCTGCTGACCTGCACCACATCGACATGGTTTCTGCTGCTGCCGCTGATCGCGGTGCGCAGCAGGTCAAAGGAGGTGCCCTCCACCGAATCAATGCCGTCCGTGATCAGGACGGTGCGGAAGTAGGCATCCTCATCGGGCTTCTCATGCTCGATCACATTCATGACGGCATCGTAGACCAGACTGCCCTTTCCCTTGAAATCGACCTTGGAAAGTTCATAGGAGATAAACTCCGGATCTGCCGAATATTCAGCCGCATGAACGGTTGTTTTCGTATCAAAGGCTGCGATCTTGACGCGCTCGGTCTCCGGCATCGCAGACACATAGTCTGTGACGGCAGATTTGAGCTCATCGCGCAGCTTCACCGGCATGGACGACGAATTGTCGATCAGGAACAGGGTATTGACCTGCACGCCGGATCCCTTCACCTCTGCTGTCAGGGCTGTGTTGCCGATCAGCAGCGACGCATCCTCCTGAAGGGGCGTCGAGGTGAAGATTGTCATGTAGGCGCCGTCTTCAGAGAAACAGGTCTGCAGCGGCTCGTTTCCGGTCGCTGCAGATACCGTCATGACTGAAGGCAGTGCCGCAAAAATGGGTATCGCGATACCCGCGAAAAATGCTTTCAGTTTCATATCATTCTCTCATCCGGCATCACCGCACGGAAACTTCTGCGCGGCGGTGCCTCAGATTTCATTTGCCGCAGTGTCCAGAATCCCGCGGATATCCGCGGAAAAGTCCGGAAGCACCGGATCCGGAAAATCCTCCGGAACACGGAACTGCACCTGCGGGATCCTGATCTGCGGAACAAACTTCGGCGCTTTTGGCAATGAAGCAAGGTCCACAGACAGCCGGATGGGCGTGACGCTGATCTGCGCTGTGCTGTATTCCGGAATCGCAGGAACCGCGATCTCCGGAATCTCCATCTCCGGAAGCCGCACGGGCTTCAAAGAGACAGGCTGGATGCGCGTGATCTCCGGCACGCTGACCGGTTTCTGCTTTGTCTCAACAGGGCGGATCACAGCCGGTCTGACTGCCGGAATCTCCGGCACGATGTCCGCTTTCTGCTTTGTCTCAACAGGGCGGATCGCGGCCGGTCTGACTGCCGGAATCTCCGGCACGCTGACCGCTTTCTGCTTTGTCTCAACAGGGCGGATATCGACCAGTCTGACGGCCGGAATCTCCGGCACGCTGGCTGCTTTCTGCTTTGTCTCAACAGGGCTGATATCGACCAGTCTGACCATCGGTATCTCCGGCACGCTGACAGCCGCCGATTCCACACGGATCTCCGGCATCGGTGCCGGAGCGGTGAATTTCGGAACTGCGATGCTTTCGGCGGGCAGCGCCGCCGAAAGCACTTTGACAGCCGGTATCTCTGCCTGCACGCGGATCTGAGGTGTCTCAGGATATTCCACGCCGGAAGCCGCGATGCGTTCCTTTGTGAATGAGCCCTTCAGCTGCCGCAGAACCTCGGTCATTTCGTATTCAAATAATTCCTTGTTTCTCTCAATATCAGAGAGCGAAACATTCGGATTTTCCATTTTCAACCTCACTGTTCAGCTGAAAGGTAAACGGAAGCTTTATCCGAGAGACTGCGGGATGTTCTCAGCAATCTGCTGATCTGCCTCTTGCATTGTTTTGATGTTTTGTTCAAGAAGCTCCGCGATACTGTTGATAAGGGTCGGAATCGTCTCACCAATATACTTCTGCACAGCGCCCTGAATAAAGGACTGCATCTTTTCTTTGGATTCGCCTTCCCATTCGGAGATCGATGCCACGAAATCAGAATCAAACGTCGTCGCCGCAGATTTGTATCTCTGCGCAATCGCTTTGATTTGAGCCACAATTGAATTCATAGCTTCATATCTGAAAACAATATCTGCCATAGTATTTTCCTCCTAAATATCAATCACAAATCGTTTTTCGGTTTTGAAACAGGATCAGCCGGACAGGCTGTCGCCGCCGGTACCGCCGCCGCTGCGGTTGCTGTTGCCGAGATTCGGATCCACAGTGTTGATCAGCTGTGTCCGGATCTGATCCAGCATCTGCTTGATGGAAGCAGTCAGCGAGCCAGAAGGGGCGGTAAGGTTTTCATTGATGGCGGGGGAAACTTTCGCATTGTAGAGTTCGGTGTAGCCATTAGCAGCATCGCCCATGAAGTCGTTCGCAGTCAGAGTGCGGATGCACTGATCAAGCTCTTGGCTGAGCGCATTTGCAGCGGCGATATAATCGTCCACTACAGCCATGGCACTTGTAATAATCGCGCTTGTCAAAATGGTAGACATAGATTCGTTCTCCTTTCGGAATTAAAAATATATTGTGTCAGCCTCCGCTGACCGGTTACTGGTAGGAACGGAGTACGGTGTTCAGCTGATCGTACTCACTGAAGACGGATGCGTAAGTCGCCTTTGCATCCCTGAGCGTTTCTGAGATGTGATCGATCACAAGCTTCTGCTGATCAAGCGGGTCCAGCAGATTGTTTTTGCACGAGCTGACAAACAGTCTGCCTGCCGGTGTGTCAAATCCGCTCTGCAGCGTCTGAAGCAGTGCTTCAATATCGGCGCGGAGTGCCTGAACCTTGCCGGAAAGCTCGATAAAGTCCGCCGCGGCACGGTCAAACGCGGCCTCATCCAGAACAATGTCGTGACCGGGATCATACCAACTCATATCACCACCTCCTCTGCTCTGTGTTCCGGCTTATGCAACGGTCTGCCCGTTCCGGCAGACACGGATATATTCCGTGACAGCGTCCCTGTCATCCGGCGTCAGCAGATTTGCCATTTCCTCCGCCTTTGCGAATTTTCCGGTCTCCGCGTACATTCTGGCGCGGAACTCCGCGGCAAAGCGGCTGCCGGGGCGCTTCATCATCACGCTGCGGCAGAAGGAGATCGCCTCCGCATACCGCCGGTCTGCGTCCTCCGCGGTCAGCTCGCCGGAGGTTTCCGCGAGCTGCCGGGATGCAAACGCCTCCTGATACCGCCCGTAGCAGGCGAGATACGGCTGTTCGCTCTGTCCGAGGATCGCGCCGCAGCGCTGCGCCTCGCGGTAATGCTTCTGTGCCGCGTAGCAGGTCACAAGAATGTAGTAGACACGGTCATAGAAGTGCGCGTCATGCGCGGCCGCCGCAGCGGCGGGCGCTGCTGCCGCAGCGGGCTCTTCCGCGGGGGGAACCGTCTCTGCAGAAGGCAGCGCGGCAAACATCCCGTCGGGATAATCGCGGACTTCATTGCCGTTTTCGTCGTAATAGACCTCCGCGGCATCGGCGAGCGACTCATCGATCTCACCCGCGGAAAGCTGCTCCTCAATGGCCTGCATATCCGCTTCCGCCATGGCGTCGGTCTCCGCTTCGTCCGGGCCGGCAAACGGCTCCTCCGGCTGCAGGGTGAACGGCGTCACGCGGTCACGCGGAAGCAGTGCCTCCGTGATGCGGACCGCCTCGTCATAGCGCTTCTGCTTGGTGCAGATCTCCGCGACCGAAAGCGTCAGGTCATCCTGTCTGGATGCCGGCGCCTTCTGCCTGAGCTCCGTCAGCAGATCGTATGCCTTCTGCAGATCCTCCTCCGCCTCATCCGGGCGGGCATCCGCTCTGGCGGCAAGCAGTGCCGCCTCCTCGAGCTTCAGGGAGACCTCCGTGTCCGCGTCGCGGACAGCGTAGCGTTCCGCGTCCCGCAGGACCTCTCCGGCGCGGTCATAGTCGCCCTGTGCCGCAAGAATGTTGAAATACACGAGATAGCTCTCCGGCTGATCCGGCGCGACCGCGATCAGCTGCACGGCGCAGTTCGCGGCTTTCTCATAATCCTCGATCATCGAATAGAGCTTGATCTTCTCGGAAATGACCGCCGGATCCGTGCCCGCGGTTCCCGTCCGGTCAGCCTCTTCATATTTCCGGAAGTTCACGAGCGCTGCCCCGACATCGTTCCGGATGCTGCAGAGCATGGCCTTCTGATAAAACAGCTTCGGCAGTGCTTCTTCACTGACGCCCTTGATCTCCGCCTGCGCGTACATTTCCAGCGCTCTGCTGTAATCGCCGCTGAAGAAGCAGGCATTTCCGAGATTGAACGCCGTATCGCCGTTTTCCGGATCGATCTCAGCCGCACGGCCGAAATGCCGCACAGCGCCTTCGTAGTCCCCGAGCGCGGCGCAGGCTGTCCCGGCCTTGGTGAGCGCCTTCGGATCATCCGGCAGCAGTGCCAGCGCCTCCCGGAGCCAGTGCAGCGAAAGCCCGTAGTCTCCGGAGGAAAAAGCTGTTTCCGCATTGACCATTGCTTCTGTATAGTCCTCGCGGTTCAAATCGTATCACCTCATTTTCATGGTCTTCGTCGATTGGTACGGATTCCTGAGATGATCCGTTACTCCGCTTTCGGAACGATCTCGCCGTTCCGGACCTCAAGCTCACCGAGCTGATTCAGGATCTCCTGACGGAACGCGAGCTCCTCCTCATCCTGAAAGCCGATGAAATACAGTCTGCCGACTGCGTCGCGGTTAAAAAAGAATGTAGACTCTGAACCGCCGATCCCCTCCGGATAGTAGCATCCGGCGTAGTCGTAAATAGTGTCGTCACCGCTTCTTGTCAGAACACGGCCTGTGATCATGATGCGCTTCTGGCCGTCCTTCAGCAGTACGACCGAACCGATCGGCAATAATCCTCTGTACATTGTATCCTCCCAAATGATTCATAGTATTTTGCTGCATCTGCCGCTTTTACGGCAGGATCTGCATTACCAGCCGAAATAATCGAACACATCATCCACGAGCGGAACTGCTTCTCTCAGTTCCGTGACCGGATTTGTGGGATTGAAGCCGCTGAAATCGACATTGACATCAATGCCGAGTCCGAGACCGAGGTCGAGATCCACATGGCCGCCGACCTCGCCGGTTGTCAGATGGCCGCCCGCCTTTGCACCGACTGCACCGTATTTTCCGGAAATGCCGCCGTCGATCTTGATGCCGGCGATCGTAAAGCCGGATTTCACAGTACCCTTCGCAATATAGGCTTCTGCGCCCGCTTCCGCAGCGACGCCCCAGCCGCTCTTTGTCTCACCGGTCTTCTTATCCTCCCAGGTGACCTTGCCCAGGGATGCATTTGCGTTGGCCTCCGCACCGAGCACCTTTCCGCTGGCTTCATTGTAGTAGTTGTAGTTTTCCGTGCCGTAGGTCTGGGTCGCACTGCCCTTGGCAACGACTGCCTCCGCAGATGCCTTCGCCGTGAGAGCGGGAGCGAATTTGCCTTCCTGCATCAGCGATGCACCGACCTTGCCTTCCACGCTCGCGCTGCCGACCGTCAGCTCTGCCTTGTTGCCGATCACTCCGAAGGATTTCGTCTCGACCGAACCCTTCATGACATGCGCTTCCGCTTCACCGCCGGCGCCGATAAACGCGTCCTTCATCTTGCCGGTCTTATCGTCAAATCCGAATTCCGCGCCGACCTTGCCTTCCGCCGAGGCACCGAGATAATCGACACCCGCCTTGACGGAGCCGACCTCATAGCCGCCGACGGTCGCCTTGCCGTTGAACTCGGCAGAGCCGACGGATGCAGAAGCCTTGCCGTCGCCCCACTGAGCCTTCGGGCCGTACATCGTCGAATCAAAGGATGCACCTGTGCCGTTCTTTCCGACAGAGCCGTTGAGCGTCTGAGAAAACGCGCTCTTGGTCGTCACATTTCCGTCCTGTTCGGTTCTCGGGCCGTAAATGCCGCCGTCCAGACCGTACCGGATGCCGGTGCCGCCGATCACGCCGCCGACGCCGAATCCGAAGAGTGCGGCCGGGTTCCGCCAGTGACCGTGGCCGGGGCGGCCGAACCCGTGACGGAGAAGGGCAAGGAGCCGCTGTATCAGTGAATCGCCGTCGGTAACGGGAACATCCGGTCTCCCGGTCGGTGAGGGCTTGGCCCACGGATTGACCTGATAGAACATATCCTTGTTCTTGTTGACATCCGCCGCGACCTTCTGGTCGGTTCTCTGCGTATATTCCACGAACTGGCCGATGCGGCCCGCCGCGTCGTTCATGTTGCTGAGATGCTGTTCCTCTCTTGTGATGCTGCTGCTGATATCATTCAGCGCAGGCTGCAGAATCCCGACGCCGCCGTTGATCGTGTAGGTAAACCGCTTGACGGCCCGCAGTCCGTCAAGGAGCTGCTCGGTGCGCCGGATGCTCTGCTCGAGATCTTCGTGAAGCAGGCCGGTTGTGCTGCTTCTCGACAGGCCGCCGGAATTGATCTCAATTCTCATCAGTGATCCGCCTTTCTTCGTTATTTCGTGCAAAAAAGTATGATGATCCGCTGTCCGGAGATGCGCTCCGGTTTACATATATCCGCGGTAATGGTTCATATCATACGCACTGGACTGCATCACGCGGCTCCAGTCCGCCTGTGCGGCCTCGTAGTTTCTGATCTTTGTGCTCAGATCCGAGACAAGCGCGTTCAGGGCATTGATCTTTCTCTCAAGCTCAGCGATCGCCTGCTGCAGGCGCACGATCTCATCACGGAATTTCTGCAGCGCGGCGGAGAGCAGGCTGTCATCGCCGACCGGCTTGCTCCGCATGATCTCATAGAACTGCGCCGGCGTAATGTCCGGGCTGATGATGCTGCCGCGGTAGGCGCTGTCTGATTCCTGCATGCTGGTATTCAGCGACGCGATCAGCGTAGGGATATCCGCGCCGATGGAGGCGACAAGCGGACCGGACGCGGAGCCGTCCAGTGCCTGGACGATATGCCGGATGTCCTCGATCCTCTTCTCAAAATTGAGCTTGTCTGTCTGACAGGAAGTGATCTCGCTCCGCGCTCTCGAACGCTCGGCAGACGCGTGCTCTGCCGCCCGGGACGCAGCCTGTCTCTGGCTTGCGGCGTTGTTGTACCTGCTTTTGGACGAGTAATAAGCATTTGCAGCCTCGTCCGGACTCGGATTGTTCCACGACATACTGTTCACTGCTGCGGA
The DNA here is from genome assembly GCA_018110935.1 of Oscillospiraceae bacterium. Lineage (GTDB taxonomy): Bacteria > Bacillota > Clostridia > Oscillospirales > Ruminococcaceae > Firm-04. Next base: position 4,765 of record JAGDBX010000144.1, on the reverse strand, counting down.
CGGATCCGCAGCCCGCTCCTTTCCACAGATTGTTCTGCATCTTTCTGATGCGGTCATGCCGAACCATACGGCAAACGGTCTTCTGCCGCAGACTGCTCCGCGCGTTTCCTGCGCGGTATAGAATTCCGGAAAATATACAGCCTGCAAATATACTCTTTTATTTTACCATGTTCCGGCTGACTTGTCAAGCAAAATCTACAATTATATACGCTATTTTTTGCGCGAATTATCAACAATCGGAAAAGCTTCCCGCAAATCGCGCACAGGATATGCTGCATAAAGGCAATATCGTTCCATTGTTCCGCGTGCTTTCAATCTGGCCGGATACAGCCTGTGTTTCGATCAGACCAAAAACGAATTCTGATCATATCAAAAACGAAAAAGAATATGTAAAGATTCTTATTTTTCTATGAAGAACCTTGCCTTTTTCCGGCTTTTGTGATATGATAGATGCGCGAAAGAATGACCGCGGGAGGATGAAAACGGGAACATGATACAAAACAGGACAGCGCGCTTCGGGGTCCCGCTTGCGGCGTGCGGCATCACGCTGGCTCTGCTGCTGATCGGTTATGCGGTTTACGGGCTGTATCCCTTCGGGGAGAAGTCGGTCGTCTGGTGCGATATGGAGCAGCAGGCGGTCCCGCTGCTGATGCAGCTCAGACAGGCGGCACTCCGCGGAGAAAGCATCGCCTACACGGCACTGGACGCCGGCGGAATGCGGTTTTTCGGCGTGTTCTTTTTCTTTCTGAGCAATCCGTTCTCGCTGCTGATCTTTGTCACAGACATCCGTGCCGACCTGCTGGTCAATCTGCTAGTGCCCGCAAAGCTCGTGCTGGCCTCCGGAACGGCGGCGGTCTGGCTTCAAAAGCGCGTCACCGCGCTGCCTGCCGCACAGGCGGTGCTGCTCGCGGTCATGTACGGCTGCTCGGGATACGGCCTGTTCTACTACCAGAACCTGATGTGGCTCGATGTCATGGTGCTGATGCCGGTCATGCTGTTCTCGCTGCATATACTGTTCACGAAAGGCGATGCGAAGCCGTATTTCCTGACGCTTTGCCTGATCATGCTGCTCTGCTTCTACATCGGCTATATGGTCGCGCTCTATGTGCTGATCGAAACGGCGGTCTCCGTCCGGTTTCTCGTTCCGGCGGAACGCCGCGGACAGACAGCGAGGCGATTCCTGCTCGCAAGCGCGCTGGCCGCGTGCGTCACGGCGCCGGTCTGGCTGCCGTCCTTCCTGCAGGTCATGGATTCCGCGCGCAGCGACGGCCTGATCGCTTCGCTCTCCGGGTCGTATCTGATCGGCCGGCTGAGCGACAAGCTGGCACTGCTCCTCTGCACGGGACTGTGCATCGCGGTGCTGCCCTCTCTCTGGCGCCGCGAAAAGGTGCAGACGCCGGACGGGAGCCGCTCGCGCGTGATGCTCCTGCTGCTGACCGTCCCCGTTCTGTTCGATCCGGTCAACGCGATGTGGCACACCGGCAGCTATCAGGCATTTCCGTTCCGCTGGGCTATGATTCCGGTTCTGCTGCTGCTGACAGCCGCGGCAAAGCATCTGGCGGAGCCGCCGGACACAGAAGGAAAAATCCGGCACGACCGGAAGATCTGCACGGCAGTCCTGTGCCTGATCCTGACCGCGGCGGCGGCGGATGCGATTCTGATGCGCTTTGCGCCCCTGCAGATCACAAACTACATCCACACGCTCTGGGTATCCGAGACCAGCTTCTTCTTTCTGCTCGCGGCGGCGGTTCCGGTCATCATCGGTTACTGGCTCTGCATCTCCGCGCACCGCGCCGGAAAACTCCGCGCAGGGAGCTGCACGGTCTTTATGGCCATGCTGTTCCTCTGCGAATCCGTGCTCAGCTTCCACTGCCTGATCGGAAAAACCGGAAACGCGGACAAGCTCTTCACGCAGACGGTCTCTGCTGCCGAACGCATCGAAGACGACAGCTTTTACCGTGTCCGGCCGACGAAGAAATACGCGCACGCCAACATGATCGGCGCACTCGGTTACCCGACACTCGCGCATTATACCTCTCTGACGCGGGAGGACTTCATGCAGGGCGTCAAGCGTATGGGGTACAGCTCCTACTGGATGGAGGTGACCGGCACAGGCGGCACCGTGCTGACGGACGCGCTCTGGCAGAACCGCTATCTCTTCGGCCAAAAGCCGGATTTCCCCGCATGGACCGAAACGGTATGGTCAGACAATGTGCTGAGCATCGCAAAGAGCAGCCTGACGCTTCCGGGCGCTGTCGCCGTTGACGCTTTGCCGGAGGAGATCGCCGGTCTGCCGGACGGAAAGCGCGCCGCCGTGCAGGCGGAGCTCGGACGCCGGATGCTTCGGCTGGATGACGGCTTTGTGACGGAATATCCGGTCACAGCGCAAAGCGGTCTGACGCTCGCGGAGGATGAAAACGGTCTCACAGTCTGCAGGCTCGCGGATGCGGAAACACCCGGAGAGGTGAAGATCGCATTCTTCGCCGCCGGACGCCGCGCACTGTATTTCGACCTCTACTCCCAGACCGGCACGGCCATCGGGAATCCGCGGAATCAGGCTGTTTCTGTGCAGTTCAACGGCAGAATCGCAGCCGCGTCCTATCCGGAGAATTCCTCAAACGGCCTTGTGTTTCTCGGAACGGCGGAAAATGAATATGTCTCCGTCCGCGTCACGGTCAGCAAGGATTTCTCATGCGAAAGCTTCGGCGTGTTCGGCCTTGATCTTGACCGTCTGGAAACCGCTCTCGCTGCCGCGGAGGGCGCGGAGCTTCAGTATCACGGCGGGGTTTACACCGCGGATCTCCGCACAGACGCTCCGAAAACAGTCGTGCTCTCCGCCGCCTTTGACGAAGGCTTCACCGCAGCGGTCAACGGCAAAAGCACAGAGGTCTTCCGCGTCAACGGCTGTCAGACGGCTGTACGCGTGCCGGCAGGCGAACATCACATCGTTCTGACCGCACATGTCCCCGGACTCGGCGCCGGAATCCTGCTCGCCTGCTTCGGCGCGGCAGTCGCGCTGCTGCTTCTGCTCTGCGGAAAGAGGCTGCCGGAAAAGCTGCTTCGTCAGACAGACCGGATCGCATCGGCGTGCCTTTCTGCCGCGTTCGCAGCGGTGCTGCTGTTTGTCTATCTGATGCCTGTGGTGCTGTGCATCCTGGGCGGCATCCGGTATTTTCTCGGAAACACTGGATAATCTGCAGAATTAGTGAAATCATTAATGTAAAATTAATCCCAGTTTCACGCATTTTTCACAATTATTTCATAATAAGTTGATATAATAGTATTATGAAATATCAAGGGCACCCGTATGCCCTTCCGCATTACCCCCTATACATATAATAAAAAAGAGGAGAACAATTATGATGGAATCCAAAGGCATCAGCAAGCTTGACCTGAAGCGCCGCAACAGAAAACAGATTCTGCTGTCGATCCGCGAGAACGGTACGCTTGCAAGAGTCGACATCGCAAAAAAACTGAATCTTACCCGTGCAGCTGTGACAATCATCACAAACCAGATGATATCCGAGGGCAATCTCGAAGACCTGAATACCGTTCAGGAGCGTGACAATGAGCCGAAGCGCAAGGGCAGAAAGAAAACCATGATCCGCATCAACCCGAATTTCAAATTCGCGCTGGGTGCGGCTGTCACCGCTGACTATATCAGCATCGGCCTTTCCAATCTGGACGGCGAGGTGCTCGACAAATCCTTCCGCCCGATCAAGGGGAAGATCGATCAGCGGGAGATCGTGCAGTTCATTCTGAGCGCAAGCAACGAGCTGATGGCCAAAAGCTCACTCACGCCGGATCAGGTGCTCGGTCTGGGCATCGGCATTGCGCCGGAGCGCTGGAAGCAGATGCACGGCACGCAGACGGAGTTCGGCATGGACTTCCAGAAAATCGCCTATTACCTTGAAATGGAACTCAATATTCCGGTATGCTGCGACAGCCTGATCACGCTGTACGCGCTCGCAAACATCGACCATGTCGCGCAGAGCCGCATGAATCAGCTTCTGCTCTGCTCCGGTGAAGAATACCATATCGCGTTTATCACGGACGGCAGGACCGATCCCGCCGCGAACCGGGATTCCGCGTCTGTCAACCGCTTTATCGTGACGCCGAACGGCGACAAGGCAGCGGGTTATCCCAACGGCTCTGTGCACGCGGAGCTGATCCGTCCGGTGCTGCTCAAAAAGGCGGCGGCGGCGCTTGAAACCGATGTCAAGAAGCTGACCTTTGCGGAGATCGAAAAGGCCTATGCGGACGGGAACAAAAAGATCGTAACCCTGCTGAACCGTACAGCGGAGAAGATCGCGCAGCTGATCATCAACTATGCGGTGATGTACCGTGCGGAACGCGTGATCCTGCAGGATTTCGCCCTCAGCCAAACCGGTGAGAAGCTGATCCGCGACGCACTGAAGAAGCTCAGCGGCTCGGACGAGCAGGCACCGGAGCTGGTCACCAGTCCGCTGACGCCGGAGCACAGCTTCCTGGCCGGCAGTGCGCTGGCTGTCGAAGCGCTGTTCTTTGAGACCGGCGGTCTTCGCAGAGCGGAACCGGTTGTCTTTGCGATCGAATAAAAGTATGAATGAAGCCCCCGCAGTATTGCGGGTGCTATCTTTCGGGAAGCAGAAAATAAAGTTTTGGTCGAGCTTTTTCAAAAGCTCGCGGGGTCGAGGGGCAGCGCCCTCTGGCCGCGCTCCGCAGAGCGCGGAATCCCCCGCATCAGAAGAGCTCCGAAAGGGGTGAATTGCCGCGCAGCGGCAAG
>JAGDBX010000143.1 GCA_018110935.1 Oscillospiraceae bacterium | reverse complement strand
TCACGATTCCGGTCGGCGTGAAGTCGATCGGAGGACGTGCTTTCGATGGTACACCGATGGAGAAATCGGCTTTGAGGCAGCAAAGTATGCACATCGTCAATTCCATTCTGCTGAGGGCGGAAGGCTTCGGAAGATTTGCCGTTCCGGAAACGGTCACAGCGATCGCCGGCGGGGCGTTCGAAAATACCGGTTTTACGGAACTGATCGTGCCGGACAGCGTGACCGAGCTCGACGAGAAAGCGTTCTATTATATGGAGTTTCTCAGCAAAATCACGCTGCCGTCCGGCATCAGGAAACTCCCTGCCGGAGCGTTTCAGCTATGTTTGGCACTGGAAGAATACACGGTCCCGGACAGTGTGACCGCGATCGGTGATGGGGCATTCTCGAATTGCAGAAACCTGAAGGACATCTATATCCCTGAGAGCGTGACATTCATCGGAAAGGATGTTTTCGAAAAGGATATTGAAGATAGCGTGCAGCTGACGATTCACGGCAAAGCCGGCTCGGCGGCAGAAGAAGCCGCAAAACGGGAGGGCATCCCCTTCATCGCGGAATAAATCCGTACGCCCCCTCACGGTCATGTGAGGGGGCGTTTTTGCCGATACGGAGCGGCATATTTATGCCCGATTTTTCCCGCAGTAGAAGAAAAACGGTTCCGTTTCCGGCAGTTTTCACAAATGTGCGGCAGAATCGGCGCGTCTGCTTGCTTTTTTACGGATTTTGTGCTATAATACGGTAATGAATTGATTAATTCCGGAAAGGAACTGAGTTTCATGTCAAAGCACGATCAGAACGGCGCAAAGCCGTTTGAAATTCCGCGCCCGCAGTTTCCGAAACGCGCGGTTGTCACCGGCGGTATGCCCTACGGCAATAAGGAACTGCATTTCGGCCATGTCGGCGGAATGCTGGTGTTCGCGGACACATACGCGAGATTTCTGCGCGACCGCATCGGCAGCGAGAATGTGATCTTCGTCACCGGCACCGACTGCTACGGCTCCCCGATCGCGGAGGGCTGGCGCAAGAAGGTCGAAAGCGGCGAATTTGAGGGCAGCCTTGAGGACTTTGTCCGCCGCAACCACGAAAAGCAGAAGGCGACGCTTGCCGCGTACGGCATCGCGCCGAATCTCTTCGGCGCATCCGGTCTCGGCAGAACCAAGGAGATCCACGCGGAATACACACTGGAATTTCTGCAGTCGCTCTATGACAAGGGGCAGCTGGAGCGCATTTCGACCATGCAGTTTTTCGACGAAAAAGCAGGCGTTTTCCTCAACGGCAGACAGGTCACGGGCAAATGTCCCGTCGCGGGCTGTCAGTCCGAAAAGGGCTATGCGGATGAATGTGATCTCGGGCATCAGTATATGCCGGAGAACCTCATTGATCCCGTCTCTGCCCTGACCGGCGAGCGCCCGACCATGAAGCCCGTCACAAACTGGTATTTCAAGCTCCGCAATTACGAGGGGCTGATGCGGCGCTGGGTCGGCGAGATGCAGAAGGACAAGCGCATCCGTCCGGTCGTCTGGAAGACGATCTCGGAATTTCTGAATCCGCCCGCGATCTATATCAAGCGCGAATTTGAAGAGCAGTATCAGGCGCTGCGCGAAAAGATGCCGGCGCATGAATATCTCGAAGAGCCGAAAAAGCCCTCGTTCACGATCCGCTTTGAACAGCTGCCGGACTGCGACGAAGCCTGCCGCATCCTGACGGAAAACGGCATCCGCTACCGCACCGGCAAGACGCTCGTGCCGTTCCGTCTGACCGGCAACATCGAGTGGGGCGTGCCCGCTCCGGTTCTGGAGGGCGAAGAAGGCCTGACCGTCTGGGTATGGCCGGAATCGCTCTGGGCGCCGATCTCGTTCACGCAGGCATATCTGGAGCAGGCCGGCCGCGACCGCGCCGGGTGGAAGGACTACTGGTGCAGCAGGGACGCGCAGGTCTATCAGTTCATCGGGCAGGACAACATCTATTTCTACGGCATCGCCGAGCCCGCCATGTGGATGGCACAGCAGGCGGCGGAAGAAAAGACCTGTGATCCGCCGGAGGGTGAGCTGCAGATGCCCGCGATCGTCGCGAACTATCACATTCTGTTCCTTGATAAAAAGGCGTCGAGCAGCGGCGCTGTCAAGCCGCCGATGGCCGACGATCTGCTGAATTATTATACCCCCGAGCAGCTCCGTATGCACTGGCTGGAGCTCGGTCTCGGCCAGCAGTCCGTCAGCTTTATGCCCAAGCCCTTCAATCAGGCGCTGCTTGAGGAAGAAGCGAAGGCAAAGGAGGCAGGCACGGGTGAAAAATTCCCCGATCCGGTCGTCAAAAACGCACTGCTGACCAATGTTTACAACCGCATCATCCGCACAGCGTTCTACACCGCGCAGAAGCTGACCGGCAAAGAGGAGACGGCAGGCTTTCTGCCGGAGTGCGCGCCGCAGGAACAGTTTGTCGCGGAGGCGAAAAAGGCGGTGCTCGAATATGAGCGCCACATGGCAAAATTCGCGTTTCATCAGTGCACCTATGTGCTGGACGGCTACATCCGCGGCGCGAGCAAATATATGGCGCGCGCGCTGAAGCCGGAGGAGCAGTCCCCGGAGGAAACGGCGCAGGTGCTTTCCAATCTGTTTTATATGATCCGGATCGCGGCGGTGCTGCTGCACCCGATGGCACCCTTCGGCACTGAAAAGCTGCGCGAATATCTGGGTGCGGATGAGCGCATCTGGTCGTGGGACACGATTCTGGAGCCGCTGACATATTTCACGGGCAGTGTGCATCAGCTGAAATATCTGCCGCCGCGCACAGACTTCTTTGCACGGCACGAATCACAGTTTGAGGAATAAACGACAGTCCCTGCCCTTGGGCGGGGAACATCGGAATCAGGAACGAAAACACACACAAGAAGGAAATGAAAAAGGATCGTTTCTGCCGGCTCCGGCAGGGGGCAGGGATCCTGCAGAAACGCAGAAAGCAGAAGCGCTGAATCAAAATGGGGTTCTGGGATACATCCCCGGCGGGTGTCTGAGGGCGGAGCTCTCATTTCAGATCATCGCAGCGATACAAATTAAAAGCACCGTATCAAAAGACACGGTGCAGGTATACACTCTGTCCGGAGCGCGTAAAAATGCCTCCCGACAGAATCGGGGAGCTTTGGTACGCCCGGTGCGATTCGGACGCATGGCCTTCAGAGACGGGCAGTGCCCGCCGCCGACACACACTCTGACCGGAGCGCGTAAAAATGCCTCCCGACAGAATCGGGGAGCTTTGGTACGCCCGGTGCGATTCGG
>JAGDBX010000142.1 GCA_018110935.1 Oscillospiraceae bacterium | reverse complement strand
GCTCTGCCCCTCGACCCCGCGAGCTTTTGAAAAAGCGCGACCAAAACTTTTATTATGAGAAAGCCCCCGCCGTCAGGCGGGGGCATTTTTGTCCTCATAACGGGATTCTCAAGGGACACTGTCCCTTGAGCGGGGCATGGGGCGGAGCCCCATTATCAATCATCGCGGAGCGATACCTTATTTCGTCAGGCAGAGGCCGGGAGGCTGAAAAAAGGGGGAAGTCCGTGCGGTTTCATGCCGATTTCTCTGAAAAGATTGACAAGAAGCCGGCTTTCGTGGTATAATAACATGATATATTATGTTCATTCACAGGAGGCGGCATTATGATCTATGTTTTTCTTGCGGACGGCTTTGAGGAGACTGAGGCGATCACACCGATCGACTGCCTGCGCAGAGCGGGCCGTCAGGTGCTGACCGTCGGCATCGGCGGCAAAACCGTCAAAGGCTCTCACGGCATCCCCGTCACCGCTGACATCACCGAGGAGGCTGCTGCGCTGAATGACGCGCTGGAAATGATCGTGCTTCCAGGCGGTATGCCCGGCACACTGAATCTCGGTGCGAGTGAAACCGTTCAGAAGGCGATCCGCTTCTGCTCGGAAAACGGCAGAAAGCTCGCCGCGATCTGCGCCGCACCGTCTGTCTTCGGCGATCTCGGACTTCTGAAGGGACACCGTGCGGTCTGTTTCCCCGGCTTTGAGGAGCATCTCACCGGCACGGAGATCGGCAATGAACCGGTCTGTGTCTCTGGCAATTTCATCACATCCAGAGGCGCAGGTACCGCGATGGATTTCGGACTGAAGCTGGTCGCCGTGCTGGAAGGTCAGGACGCGGCTGACGCACTCGCGAAGAAAATGGTATATCTCAGATGACAGAGCTTTTGCTCAGCGAACAGAAGCGGGCACTGCGTGCGGAGATGATCCGCCGGCGCAGGGAAATGCCTCTGCCGGCGAGAGCAGCCGCGGACGCCGCGATTACAGCGGCTGTCCTCGCGCATCCGCTCTTTGCATCGGCAATGCAGGTATTCTGCTATGTCTCGATGCCGCATGAGGTCAGCACAGAGGCGCTGATCCGCGCCTGCCTGTCATCGGGCAGAACGCTTGGACTGCCGGTCTGCGATCCGGCCAAACGGCAAATGACCTTTTACCGGCTTGACGATCCCGCCGAACTGACAGAGGGCGCCTACCGTATTCCCGTTCCGCCGCAGACTGCGGACCGTGTACTGACCGCGGACGCTGACACGCTCGTCATCGTGCCGATGTTTGCGTTTGACGGTGACGGCTTCCGTCTCGGACAGGGCGGAGGGTATTATGACCGGTGGCTCTCGCGGAATCCTGTTCCCGCACTGGGCATCTGCTATGAAAACGGAAGAACGGAAACACTGCCGCACGGACAGTATGACCGTGCGCTGCGATATCTGATCACAGAACATAAATCGGAGGACTACTATGGCAAACACTGAAACGAATCTGCCGCTGACGCCGGACGGTCAGCCCGGAGACGCCGTGAATCAGGCGGCTGCGGATGCGGCAGACAGGACTGCCGCATCAGCCGGAGAGGCAGCGGATCAGGCTGCGGAAACGGCGGACAAGGCCGCGGAAGCGGCGGCAGAAAAAACCGAGGAGGCCGGAAGCATGATCCGGCAGGCTGCCGAATCCGCCGTACAGGCGGGAGCCGCGTCCGGCGAGGCCGCTGCCGCGGAGGCAGAAAAGGAGGTCGAGCAGCTCTTCTCGGATGAGCCGGAGCAATCCGGCACGGAGGACAGCGAGGACTTTGAAGACGACGAATACGATGACTATGACGAAGTGCGCGAGCGCGAAAAGCAGCAGAAGCGCCGCCGCCGGAAAAGCCGGAAAAAGCGCAAGAGCCGCGGGCTTTCCTGCTCGCTCGTCCTGCTGACATTCATCTGCGCGTCCGCTGTCGCGATCTCGATGGTCATTCTCACGGTCGTCAAGGAGATCTACGGCATCGAAAAGGATGAGAGCCGCCGCAACATCACGATTCCGGCCGGCTCGACGACCGCGGATATCGCGAATCAGCTCAGCCGTGACGGCCTGATCTCGCTGCCGAAGATGTTCCGCCTGATCTCCCGCATGAACGGCAAGGACGGCAGCTACATCGCCGGAGAGCATGTCATCAGCGCCTCGATGAGCTATCAGGCGATGATCGAAGAACTCTGCAAAAACCATGAGGAAGACCGCGAGTATGTCACCGTGACCTTCGCGGAGGGCATCACGCTCTATGACGCCGCGCAGAAGCTCGAAGCAAACGATGTCTGCCCTGCCGACAAATTCCTCTGGGCCTTCAACGCAGGCGGCTACGGCTTCAGCTTTGAGGACCGCGTGACTGATACGAGCAAGCTGAAGTTCTACCGCATGGAGGGCTACTGCTTCCCCGATACCTATAATTTCTATGTCAATGAGGATCCCGCGATCGTTGCGCAGAAGATCTACGAGAACTTCGAGAAAAAGATGCTCCCGACCGACTACGCGAAGATGGAGGAGCTTGGCTGGTCGCTCGATCAGGTCATCACGCTGGCGTCCATCGTGCAGGCGGAGTCCGGCAACAAGGAAGACATGAAGGGCATCGCGTCCGTCTTCCACAACCGTATCCTGAACAGCGCGGTCTATCCGCAGCTGCAGTCCAACCCGACGAGCAATTATGTCCGCGATGTCATCAAGCCGAATCAGGAGGTGCAGAACATCCTGATGCAGGACGCCTATGACACCTACATCGGCGTCGGCCTGCCGCCCGGAGCGATCGGCAATCCCGGAAAGGACGCCATCGAAGCGGTGCTCTATCCGGCACAGACCGATTATTTCTACTTCTACGCGAATGTTGATACGCGTGTGACCTATTTTGCGCGTACAAACGAGGAGCACGAGCAGAATATCGCAATGGTCAAGAAGATGCGGGAGGAAGCCGCGAAGGCGGATCAGTGATGAAACGGCCGGAGCTGCTCAGTCCTGCGGGCGACCGCGAATGTCTGGAAGCCGCGCTGATGTTCGGTGCGGACGCGGTCTATCTCGCGGCAAAAGAATTCGGAATGCGCACCGCCCCGAAGAATTTTGAGGGCGATGCGCTCCGCGAGGCGGTCAGCCTTGCGCATGAAAAGGGCGTGAAGGTCTATCTGACGGCAAATATCCTGCCGCGGAACGCGGAGATCCGCGTGTTTCCGCACTTTATCAGAGAAGCGGAGGCGGCAGGCATTGACGCGGTGATCGCGGCAGATCTCGGCGTCATTTCACTGATCCGGCAGCACTGTCCGGAGCTTGCCGTTCACGCCTCGACACAGACCGGAATTGTCAACTGCGAAACGGCAAACGTGCTCTATGCCATGGGCGTGCGCCGCGCTGTGCTGGCAAGGGAGCTTTCGGTAGAGGAGATCGCGGAGATCCGAGCGAATACTCCTGATGATCTTGAGCTGGAGGTCTTTGTGCACGGCGCCATGTGCATGAGTGTGTCCGGACGCTGCCTGCTGTCTGAATATCTGACGGGCAGGGACGCGAACCGCGGCGCCTGTGCGCAGTCCTGCCGCTGGAAATACGCGCTCACGGAGGAAAAAAGGCCGGGGCAGTTCTTTCCGGTCGGGGAGGACGAAGACGGCAGCTATATCCTCAATGCGAAGGATCTCTGCCTGATGCCGTATCTCAGAGAGCTTTCCGATGCCGGCGTGTCGTCGTTCAAGATCGAGGGACGCGCGAAATCCGCCTATTATACCGCGGGCGTGACAAATGCCTACCGTGCGGCGATGGACCGTGTCTTCGCAGAGCCGCCGCAGCCCGTTCCGGCCTGGGTGAACGCGGAGCTTGACCATGTCAGCCACCGCCCGTACACGGTCGGCTTTGCGTTCGGACAGCGAAAAGACATGATCTGGCATGAGAAAAACAGCTATCTGCATGACCGCGAGGTGATCGGGATCGTGCAGCGGGCAGAGAACGGCAGGCTGTATGTCAGCCAGCGGAACCGTTTTTTTGAGGGCGATACCGTTGAGATCCTGATGCCGGGCACAGAGCCGCCCGTGCTGACCGTTACGGATCTGCGAAACGGAGACGGCGAACCGATCAGTGCGGCAAATCACGCTGTCATGGACTGCACATTTGCCTGTGATCTAGATGTACCCGCAGGAGCCTATCTGCGGAAGGAAGCGCAGTAAAAGGAACTGTATGAATCCTGTTATGAAACATGGAAAATCCCCCGCCATACGGCGGGGGATTCTCTGTCCTCAAAACGGGATTCTCCAGGGACACCGTCCCTTGAGCGGGGCATGGGGCGGAGCCCCATTATAATCATCGCGAAGCGATACATTAAGGGCGAATCGCTCTGCGATTCGCTTAGGGGGAGCCCTCTATCGCAGGGCTCCCCCTCTTGCCGCTGCGCGGCAATTCACCCCTTTCGGAGCTCTTC
>JAGDBX010000002.1 GCA_018110935.1 Oscillospiraceae bacterium | reverse complement strand
GGGGAAGTGACGGCGTATGACTCCATGCTGGTTCTGCGCGGATTCAACGACATCATTCTGGAACTTGATCCGGAGGATTATTCGCTGACGCCTGAACAGATCGAGATCGGCGATGTGGACCTGGACGGCGAGCTGACCGCTTTTGATGCAGCGATGATCCTGAAATACTTCAACCTGATGATTCTCGAAATGGATCCCACATGGTACGATCTGATCGGCAAGCCGGGTGTTCCCGGCGCGCCGTGAGCAGTATCGCTTCGCGATGATTGATAATGGGGCGCTGCCCCAAGCCCCGCTCAAGGGACGGTGTCCCTTGAGGATCCCGTTGTGAGAACACGAAAGCCCCCGCCTGACGGCGGGGGCTTCGTTATTTCACTTCTTCTTTTTCAGAATCATCCGTTTCAGCAGAGTTGCGTCGCGTGCGTCCAGATTGCCGTCGCCGTTGAAGTCAAACTGCATCGCTGTCTCTTTCGACTCAAACGGGCGGATGTTCAGCAGCGCCTTCATCAGTCGTTCAACCTGTGCGGCCGTGTATACCTTCTCCGGCACAGTCCCGTCCGGCTCCGTTCCGCCGACCAGCACGCCGTCCGCGTAGATGCAGACATTCGGGCAGCGCTCCGCGACCTCCACGCCGCTGACCAGCGTATCGTATTCCTCACCAAGCTGCTTCATGCCCTTCAGGCTCCAGTCGTTTTCCGGATCCCAGTTGTCGCCGTAGAACATACCCAGAATGAGCTGAACCTTTTTGTTGGAGTTCGCAATGACATAATCCGGCCACGCGATCTCAATATAATAAATACTGTCTTTGTACTGCTTCGGTTTTGAGATCTCCGCGTGCTTCCCGCTGACCTCGGTCTGCACCTGATCATAAGGACACTGCAGCACAAATTCTCCGGGGATTTCGTTGTATTTTTCAAATTCGCTGATATCAAAATAATACCTGAGCGACAAATCGGTGTGCGGCTCCAGAGAGTCGGTGTTCACAAAGAATGTGAGCTTTGTCGTAACTGCACCGGTGCTTTCCGGTGCATCCTGATAATAACCGGCAGCCCAGAAGTCATTGCCGGAGAAGAGGTCGTCATCGGTTTCTTTTTCCGGCGGCGGAAAATCCGGTGTCGGCTGCATGCTCTCATCGCCGTATTGCAGATACAGTCCCGCTGCCGCGCCGACAAACGCGGCGTTGTAGTCGATCGTCACCTCATTGTCCACCCAGTCGTTTGTGGTGTCGCTGTGCTCGTCATTCTTGCGCGGACCGCCGACCAGCGCACCCCAGAGTACATGCTTGTGCTCGGCGGTGTCATCTGCCATGGTCAGGCCGGACGCGGCGCGGTGATGCGGGTATTTTGCGGATTTTTCGTTGTAGCCTACAACATAGCAGCGCCCGAGCGGATTGTCGCCGAGCAGATATTCCATCTGCCCCAGCGCCCATTCGGAGAAATGGTAGTCGGGCTGGTCGGGATCGTAGCAGTCCTTGCCCTTCTGATACTTGTCGTAGACGAGTGCCGTGAACTGCGCGGCGGTGTTGTAGCGTGCTGAGCCCCAGTTGTCGATGAAGAAATAGCCCGCATCGGTGTACTTGGAGCCGGAGATATATTCGTTCAGCGCCTTGGCCTCCATCTCCCAGAAATCCAGCTTTTCGTACTGTCCTCTGCCGATTGCAACGCGCGTTTCCTCGCAGATCTCGGGATATTCATCCTGGATTCTGCCGAAAATGATCGAAACGCCGTTCCACATATCGTTCCAGCAGAAAACATAGCCGGGGGGCGCGTAATAATCATCGTATTTCAGACACTGGTCGAGATACCAGTGCTCCTTTGTGATGAGATAGAGCCAGCCGCCCGCAAAGCAGAAGTCGTCCTCCCACTTTTTGGACTCATAGTAGTTGGAAGGGCCGTCCTCCCCCTTGAGAAGCGCCTTTCCCGTTTCAGCCGCGAAGCGGTAGAGCGCCTTCGCATAATCCAGACAGCTGTCTGCGTAGTCCGGATCGCTCTCCCGGAAGATGCAGTAATTGATTGCAAGCGACGCGGCGGCCTCTGAGACAACATCGGTCGCCATGCGGTTCTTCGTCGCGAAAAATGCCGGCCGCTCCATCGCGTCGATCTCCGGTGACTGCCAGTATTTGTGGTCGATATCGCCGTTTCCGACCTGGTGGCAGAAGGCAACGACCTTGCCGTCCTTGTCGCGGAAGGAGCACTTCATGAAATAGTCAGAGAAGTGCCGCAGGATCGTCTCGGTGTGTTCGGCCTCCCCGATCGCCTCATAGGCCTCGCGGAACTCGTAATATCCCCATGCGACTGCAGAAGCGGCATAGGTTTCCGGCATACCGAATTTGACATGGTCGCCCGCGTCGTGATAGCCGCCGGCCACATCGACAAAGCCGTCGCCGTCCGGATCGAGAATGTCCTTGTATTCTGAGATCTCCGCTGCGGTGAGATTGGTGCCGGACTCGTCCTCCATCGGTTTCAGCGGGATTTTCGCGTCATAGACATGACAGTTTCCGCGCCAGGGCAGAAGACTCTTGCCGGTCACATCCGTGCCGCACATATTCGCGTCGTAAAAATACAGTGAATACTGCAGAAGCTTCGCGAAATTGACCTCCGGCTCATAGAAGTCCGCCTGATGCGGCAGCGCGGTCGCGGAGGCGCTCTGCGGCAGAAGCACGCCGGCAGTCAGCACGCTCAGCAGAACGGCGGTCAGTCTTTTTATTCTCATGAAGATACGCTCCTTTTCCCCTTGGGATCTGTATATACTATTATCCTATCACAGCCGGCAGGAAAAGTCAAGACCATTCTCCGGAAAAGTCGGTTTGCGGCAGTTCCCGAAGGAAAAGCAGTACAGCAACGCATTTCTGATATAATTATTTTTGCGCAGATATGTTGTTTTCAGTGCATAAAGCAGCATTATATTGCGTTTTGTAACTATCATTGAGAATTAAAGAAAGAACGAGAAAACAAGAGAGAACATTATAAAATATCGCCATGAATCCGCTACGGCATTTTCTCGGCGATTGTCAGGTGTGCAGGGAAGTGGTATAATAACATCGTCGGGGGGGCGAAAACGGCCTGCCCGCACAGCCAACATCATTGAAAAGACAGCAGATCCGTACATTCAGATGAGACATCATGGTCATACATCCGGGTCTGACATCATGGAGATGACACCACACAGGATATGCAAGACAATACCGGCACACCGCGGAACACATCCGCATGAATGGAAAAGGAGAATATCATGATGAAAAAAACACTGACTGCATCCCTTCTGGCTCTGATGATGACCGCTTCGCTCTGCGCCTGCGGAAGCGACGATTCCAAGGCAAAGTCTGATCCGGCGGATACGACTGCTTCGGCAGAGGTGACATCAACGGAAAAGACAACGACTGAAACGGAACGGACGACTGCCGGCCAGACTGAAACTGACAAAACCGACAAGACTGACAAGACAGAAAAGACTGACAAAACTGAAAAGAAGTCGGGTGTCAAAGAAAAGGCGGGATACGCACAGAAGCCCGCCGCAAGCGATGAATACGCGACGGTGGAGTATCTGGTGGATACCTATTTCAAGGCATGCAACAATTCTGACACGGAAAAGCTGCTTGAGATCGTCGATGTTGATCTGATGTACTGCATTGAAAACGGCGAAGAGGGCACTCGTGAAGACTATCTCGAAATGCTGGAGCAGCTCTGCAGCACAGAAGATTCGAGCGGAAATCTGGAAGTAGGCAAGCCGAAGAAGGAGAAGGGCGCCGCCGCAGAATACAACAAGTTTTTTGAAATGCTTGATAAGGAATACGGCTCCGAAATGAAAACAAATATCGCAAAGAAGTTCAAAGTCGAGGATGTCTATTCCGTACAGCTCAAAGCATCCTCAAAAGGAGATCTGAACTCCCAGAACGGCAGCATCAGCATCAACGGAGAGAATTCCGACATCAGCGTGAATATCGGCGGCACTTTTGATATCAACATCGACATGGATATGCAGATCATCAAGGTGAACGGCGAATGGAAATGTGACCCGACAGTCGGCCTGATGGTGTCGATGGCAGATTTGCTTTCCTGAACGGCTGTCCGTCTGCCTGACCGGATAACCGAATGAACGAAGCCCCCGCCGTCAGGCGGGGGCTTTCATGTCCTCATAACGGGATTCTCAAGGGACACTGTCCCTTGAGCGGGGTTTGGGGCGGAGCCCCATTATCAATCATCGCGGAGCGATACTGCTAAGTGCTTACTGATTCGGATTGATGTCTTTCCAGTAATGCACCAGATACTGCACACCGGACCACACCGTCAGCGCTGCCGCGATCCAGAAGAGCAGCTGCAGAAAAACCTCGGCGCCGGTATACACGCCCTGCGGAATATTCAGCCCGAAGCTGTTAAAATCAAGCCGGAATGACCAGTATGTCATGGCGGTGATCAGCGCGATCATCGTGAATGCGGTTTTCAGCTTGCCGGCAAATCCGGCCGGAACGACAGTCCCCTTTCCGGCGACAACCAGCCGCAGCGCCGAAACCATGAATTCCCGTGTAACGATCAGCAGAAAGACCACGATGTTCAGCCGCTGCCGTTCCAGCAGACAGGCCAGCGCCGTCACAACAAGCACCTTGTCCGCCAGCGGATCCAAGAACTTGCCGAAATCCGTTACCTGGTTGCGTTCACGCGCCAGCTTGCCGTCGATCGCGTCCGTGATCGCTGCAATGACAAAAACCAGCGTCGCGAGCAGCAGATGTGCAGGAAACTTCCAGTAAAAGAACAGCACAAACAGCGGCACCATCAGCACGCGTGCCAGCGTCAGCTTGTTGGGAGTATTCAAAGCCCGATCACCTCACCGATCAAATCATAGTCGTCCGTATCCGTGATACGGACGTTCAGATACTGCCCGCAGGCATAGCCGTCTTCCGGCGTACCTGCGATCCGTAGCATTCCGTCGATATCCGGTGCTTCCGCAGCGGTTCTGCCGTACCAAAAGCCCTGCACGGCATCATAACCTTCGATGACTGCCTCACAGACGGTTCCGACGCGCTGTTCATTCAGGCGGAACGCGATCTGCGCCTGCTGCTCCATAATGACGGCGGCGCGGTGCTGCCGCAGCTCCGGATCGATCTGATCCGGCATTTTCGCGGCGGGTGTGCCCTCCTCCTCGGAATAGGCAAAGCATCCGAGCCGGTCAAAGCCGATCTCCTGCACGAATTCGCACAGCTCTGTGAACGCTTCCTCCGTTTCGCCGGGGAAGCCGGTCAGCAGCGTCGTCCGCAGCGTGATGCCTGGAATCTCCGTGCGCAGCTTTGCAAAGAGCGCCCGCATCGAATCCGCGTCGCATTTGCGGCGCATCGCCTTTAAGACATCCGCATTACAGTGCTGGATCGGGATATCAAGATATTTGACGATCTTTTTCTCCCGCGCCATCACGGCGATCAGCTCATCCGAAATACGTTCGGGGTAGCAGTACAGTACGCGGATCCAGCGCAGCTTTTCGATGCCGCAGAGCGCCGTCAGGAGTTCCGGCAGCATCTGTCTGCCGCAGAGATCCTCACCGTAGCGCGCGGTGTCCTGCGCTATGACCGCAAGCTCCGTAACACCTGCGTCCGCAAGGCTTTTCGCCTCTGCCAGTACCTCGTCAAACGGAACGGAGCGGAATTTTCCGCGGATCGCCGGGATCGCGCAGTAAGAGCAGCCGTTGGAGCAGCCCTCCGCGATCTTGAGGTTGGCAAAAAACGGCAGCGTCGCCAGCACGCGCCCGCCTGTCAGCGGCATATCGCATTTCGGCGCAAACTGCGTCACACGCTCTCCGCCGGTCAGACGGTCCAGCACCGCGCAGATGTTTTTCTGGTCACCGATGCCGATCACGGCATCCGCCTCGGGAAACTGCTCCGCGACCTGCTCTTTGTACCGTTCCGCCAGACAGCCGGTCACGACCAGCCAGCGGAGCTGTCCGCTCTCCTTCAGCTGTGCGAGCTGCAGGATCTCGTCAATGGCCTCCTCCTTTGCCGGCTGAATGAAGCCGCAGGTATTGACCACAGCGATATCCGCGTCCGCGGGATCCGCCGTGAGGGTATAACCGCCCGCTCTGAGCAGATAGAGCATCCGCTCGGAGTCCACGAGATTTTTAGAGCAGCCAAGAGAAACGATGCTGACCTTCATACCTGCCTCCGCCCGCGTCCCGCGGGAATTTTATTCTGTGTCCTGCGCCGCGTAGTAATCCTCCAGCGCAAAACGGATCTGCTGATAGGTAAAGCCGCGCCGCACAAGCGCCGCTGTGACCTTTTCGGTCATTTTCCGGTCATCCGGATCGGTGAGATACCGCGCGTATTTCTTCTGAAGGAGCGTGATAAGCTGCTCAGAGATGCGTTCGGGATCGTCGTAGGGCTGCAGCGCGTCATCAATGTCGGTCTGTGAGAGACCTCTGTGCCGCATCTCATAGGCAGCGCGGCGAAGCCCGTACTGCTTTCCCTCAATATACTGCCGCGCAAGCTGTTCGGCATACCGTGCGTCATTCAGAAGCCCGAGACGCAGAAGCCGCTCAAGCGCACGCAGCACGGCATCCTCCTGCGCGTGCTTTGCGTGCATCAGCCTGTCGTAGAGCTCACGGTAGGAAAACGCCCGCCCTTCGAGCAGATAGAGCGCGTACTCAAAGGCACGGTGTTCCGCTGCCCTGTCCGAGAGCGCTGCAAGCGCTTCCTCATTGAGCGTGTCGCCGGTTCTGAGACCGGATTCCGCGAGCAGGTCGGCGTGAAGCCAGACCGTTCGCCCGTCGTCCAGCGTCAGACGGTACAGCTTTCCCTTCTCGCGCGTGATGTCCTCGATCCGCATCGCGGTCAGATATCTTCAGGGGTGAATTCCTCGAAATTTTCGTCCTCGTCACCCACCGCCGCGAGCGCCTCGCTCGTATCCGCGACCGCCTGCTGTGCCTTTTCCTTCGCGGAATCGATCTTCGCGTCCTTCTTGCTCTTCTTTGAAACCAGCAGAATGGCATTCTTCTGCTCCAGGATCTTCTGCTCGACCTCACGCTCGAAGTCCGGCTCGCGCTCCAGCAGAGCCTTGACAGCGTCGCGGCCCTGACCGAGCTTCCGCTCGCCGTAGCTGAACCACGATCCGCTCTTGTGGATGATATCCAGCTCCGAGGCAAGATCGAGCACCTCGCCGACACGGGAAATGCCCTTGCCGTACATCATGTCGAACTCGCACTCCTTGAACGGCGGCGCGACCTTGTTCTTGACGACCTTGACGCGCGTTCTGCTGCCGATGACCTCTGCGCCGTCCTTGATCGGCTCACCCTTGCGCACCTCAAGTCGCACGGAGGCGTAGAATTTCAGTGCGCGGCCGCCGGTCGTCGTTTCGGGGTTGCCGTACATGACGCCGATCTTCTCACGCACCTGATTGATGAAGATCGCAACGCAGTTGGACTTCGCGATGACGGCCGTCAGCTTGCGCATGGCCTGTGACATCAGTCTCGCGAGCATACCGACATGGGAATCGCCCATCTCGCCCTCAATCTCCGCGCGTGTCGTCATGGCTGCGACGGAGTCAAGCACGATGACATCGAGCGCGCCGGAGCGCACCAGTGCCTCCGCGATCTCCAGTGCCTGTTCGCCGGAATCCGGCTGTGAGACGAGCAGATTGTCGATGTTGACGCCGAGCGCCTTTGCGTAGACGGGATCGAGCGCGTGCTCCACATCAATGAACGCCGCTTCGCCGCCGAGTTTCTGCGCCTCCGCGATGACATGAAGCGCCACAGAGGTCTTGCCGGAGCTTTCCGGTCCGTAGATCTCAACGATTCTGCCGCGCGGCAGGCCGCCGATGCCGAGCGCCATATCCAGCGTCAGGGAACCGGTCGAAATCGACTGCACATTCAGTGTGGAATTCTGCCCGAGGCGCATGACCGCGCCTGCGCCGTACTGCTTTTCGATCTGCGCGATCGCGTTTTTGAGCGCCTTTTCGCGCTCCTCCTTCGTCGCGGGGATCGACAGACCGACGGTCTTCTTCTTGATCTCTGCCTTTGCCATTCACAATCGTTCCTTTCGGTTTATATTCTGCGTCAGAACGCGGGGTTCCGTCTCTGCCGCCCTGTTATCATACGAAATCAGTTGTTCAGAATCTGATCATCTGCGGACCCCGAGCACCACGCGGCGGATGCCGTTCAGATCGCGCACAGTACCGGTCTCCGCAAAGCCGTTCTCCGCAAGCACCGCACACACGGCGTCCGCCTGTTCCGCGCCTGTTTCAAAGGCGAGCAGGCCGCCCGGCATCAGCGTGTTCTTCCAGAGCACCGTGATCCGCTGGTAGAAATCAAGACCGTCTTTTCCGCCGAACAGCGCCGATTCCGGCTCGAATCTGACCTCCGGCTGCAGCGAGGCCATGTCCTCTGCCGTCAGATAGGGCGGATTGCTGACCACCGCGGCCAGACCGCGGAACTGCGCAGCCGTTTCCGGCGCAAGCACATCTGCGCGGAGAAGCTCCGCATTCGGAAGCTGATGGTGCGCGAGGTTTTTCTCTGCGTAACAAAGCGCTTTTTCGCTGATATCGATGCCGATGCAGCGTGTTTGTCTTCTGTGTGCGGCCAGCGCCAGCGCGATGCAGCCTGAGCCCGTGCAGAGATCGGCGATCTGCTGTCCGGCGCGGTCTTTCACGCGCTCCAGCACAGCGTCAACCAGTGTCTCGGTGTCGGCTCTGGGGATCAGCACCCCCTCCCCGACAAACAGCTCCAGCCCGTAGAACTCCCATTTGCCGAGCAGATACTGCAGCGGCTCATGCTTTGCGCGGCGTGCGGCGATTCCGCGTGCCTTTTCCGCGTCGGGGATGTCTTCCAGAATCCACTGCGCCTCCAGCGCGGCGTCCTCGATGCCGGCGTCTGCCAGCAGCGCCGTCAGCTCGCGGTGCAGTGCGGGATTGATCTGTTTCATGCGTTCACCGTTCCCGATTCACGGCCGCATCCGCCCGCTTTACCACTCGTCATCTTCGAGGTTTTCAGGGATGCAGGGCGTCATGGCGGCGATGGCACACTCGATCTGCGAATCGTCCGGTTCCTGTGTCGTGATGCGCTGGATCCAGAGTCCCGGCGCGGAGAGGATCCGCGTGAAGGTGTTGTCGGTTCTTCCCGCCAGACGGATCAGCTCATAGCTGCAGCCCATGACCAGCGGCAGCAGCACCAGAGAGAACAGCACGCGCTGCCAGACGATCTTGTACGGATTAAAGCAGCCGAAGAAAATGCTGATCAGCAGCACAAGGAAGATGAAGCTCGTGCCGCAGCGCGGATGAAACCGCTTCTGCTTCCGGATGTTTTCAACCGTCAGCGGGAGCGCCGCCTCAAAGCAGGCAATCGTCTTGTGCTCCGCGCCGTGATACTGATAAGTGCGGCGGATGGATTTCAGCCTGCCCGTCAGCCACATATAGCCGACAAAAATGGCGAGCTTGACAACGCCCTCCGCGAGCGAACGGATGATGCGGCTTTCCGTCAGCGGCTTGATCAGCCCGACGACCAGACGCGGCACATAGAGGAACAGCCCGAAGCTCAGCGCGACGCTGACGATCAGGACCAGCACCATCAGCGCGTTGTAGATCGCGTCGCCGAACTTTTCCTCGATCCATTTTTCGAGCTTTGAGGGCTCTTCATAGCTGTAATGCTCCGCGGCCTTTGTCAGATAGTCCCAGCGCTTTCCGACGGTCTCCGCGTCCGGCGCGCCGAGAGGAACATAACGCTTGTACTCCTTCGACTTCTTTTCGTCGGTCTTTCTGCGCTGTTCCGTCAGCCACGCGGTGAACAGCTCACGCTGTTCGTCCTCCGGCAGCGTGTCAAGCTTCGGATTCTCCTTTTTCCACTTGCAGAATTCGTCGATCTCCTCGTCATACTGCTTTTCCGCCGACTTCATCATGCAGCGGTAGCCGTCGATCATCGAGGTGACGAAATTGACGCAGCCGCGCACAAAGGGCACCTGCGTATACCACGGGCGTACAAGACGCGGCTTTCCGGTCTTCGGATCGTTTTCAAATTTCGCGGCGATGTCCCATGTTTCAAGGTCGATCTCGCCGTTCGGGAGCCGGCAGGCCATCGCGCCGCGGAAAGCGCCCTTCATCATGATGCCTTCGACCAGCGCCTGTCCGCCGATTTTGGATTTATGGGCGTATTCCGCCTTTGCGGCCGCCTGTTCAGAACTGTATTCTGCCAAAAAAACGCATCCTTTCCGGTCAAATGATGTAAATGTACATGAAATCAGCGGCAGATATGCCGACTTTGTGATCTGCTCAGAACTGTCTGCTCAGTGCGTAACAGATAATGAAGAAACCGACTGCCGCCACAATCCCCAGAATGACCGCCAGCAGAACAGCCCGCCCGGAATCGAGGTTCGTGTCCAGAAACTCCTCCGGATGATCCGGGTCGATCCGCAGAGGGACGATTTCTCCGTACTTATACGGAATATTGGATGAGTAGGTTTTGCTGCAGACCTTGTATTCCCTGCCCATGTACCGGTAGATGTATTCCGGCGTATAGACCGTGACGGTGCCGGAATTATTCGTAAGAATCGCATTGATCTTCGACTCCACTTCCACGGAGCAGCGGCGTGCCTTTTTCGCCCGCGAGACAAGCAGCAGGATCAGCAGCACGCTGAAGCCGGCGAAAAGGGAAAAGCCCCAAATGAGTGTGTCGTCAATCAGCAGCTCTTTTCCGTTTATGTTCAGAAAGATCCGGATGCCGGCAAAACAGGAAATATTCAGCATGGCGTTTCTCCTTATCTCATGTGTTGCTCTCAGATTTCGGCTTCTGCGCGGGCAGCGTGATCGTCACGCGCGTTCCGACACCCTCCTCGCTCTCGATCGTCAGGGTGCCGTTGTGCAGCGAAATGATCTCGTCCGCAACGGCAAGCCCGATGCCGGAGCCGCGCCGCGTGTGGTTCGGTTTATAGAATTTCGTCTTGATCTTCGGCAGATCCTCCGCCTTGATGCCGCAGCCGTCGTCCTGCACGATGACCCTGACCGCACTGCCGTCAGACTCCGCCTCAGCCGTGATATACACATGGCCATCCTTGTCGGAATACTTGATCGCGTTGTCGATGATGTTGATGAACACCTGCCGGATACGGTTCTTGTCGCCGCAGACAAAGGGCAGCATCTCCGGCTCCTCGTAGGTGACATAGATGCCGTCTTTTTTGGCGCGCTCGACATAGATCAGCACGGCGTCGCCCAGCTCCGCCAGAACATCCATCGTGTCCATCTGCAGCGTGAAGTGACCGCTCTGCATTCTCGAGAAGTCGAGCAGCTCCTCGACCATCTGCGAAAGGCGCTCTGTCTCGCCGACAATGACATTGAGGCCCTTCTGCATCATCATCGGATCGACGCTGTCCTCGGCGTCTGACATATCGCTCAGCGTTTCCGCCCAGCCCTTGATGGCGGTCAGCGGCGTGCGGAGCTCATGCGAAACGGAGCTGATGAACTCGTTTTTCATCGCTTCGGTGTTGGAGAGCTCGTCCGCCATGTGGTTGATGCTGACGCAGAGATCGCCGATCTCGTCCTCGCTCTCCTGCTTGATGCGCGCAGAGAAATCGCCGCGCGCGAATTTTTCGGTATTGGTGTTGATTTCACGGATCGGCCGCAGGATCGTCCGGACAAAATACAGGTCGGAGACGCCCAGCAGCAGCAGGATCGCAAAGGCGATCAGCGTGACCCAGAACACGAAGCTGTTGATCGTGCGGTCGATCGCCTCCATGGAGGTGACAACGCGGATCGCGGAAAAGTCTGTGCTGATCTGTGAGATCGGATAGCAGACCGCCATGATGCGCTCGCCGTTCGCCGTGCGCGCTGTCATAAAGCCGGAATTCGTGCTGCCGTTCATGACGGCGTCGTAGTCCGGCATACTGATCGCGTAGTCCGGCGAGAATCCCGATGAGGTCAGGACGATCATGCCGTTGTAGTCGATCGCCATCAGCTCCATCTTGTCCTTGTCGGAAAAGCTCTCCAGCGTGGAGCGGAGCTCCATGCCGATGTTCGTTCCGTCGGCGGCATAGCGCGAAAGCAGGCCGTTGACGGCGTTGAGCTTTGTGACAAGATACTGCCGCGCGGAATTGTAGAAATAGCTCTGCACTGCGTAGATCAGCGACAGCTCGATCACCGTCAGGATCAGGACGATGATGCCGAGATTGTTGGTGATCCAGCGGCGCGTGATACTCTTTTTCGCCATGTCCGGTTACCGCCGCGGATCCGGCTTCTCCTCCCATTTGTAGCCGTATCCCCAGATCGTGATGATATACTGCGGGTTGGAGGGATCATCCTCGATCTTCATGCGGAGCCGGCGGATATTGACATCGACGATCTTGTTGTCGCCGAAGTAGTTGTCCCATGCGTTCGCCAGAATACTCGCGCGGTCCAGCGCCGTATTCTTGTTCTTGAGAAAATATTCAAGGATGCGGAATTCCGCCTTTGTCAGCTCGATCGGATCGCCGTCCTTCGTGACGGTGTGTCCGTTCGGATTCAGGACAAAGGGGCCGGATTCCAGCACGCTGTCCTCTTCGGTCTTCACGGCGTTCATCGTGACGCGGCGGTGCAGCGCATCGACGCGGACGGTGAGCTCGGAAGGCGCAAAGGGCTTTGTGATATAGTCATCCGCCTCGTTCATCAGGGCGTTGACCTTGTCCATCTCCTGCGACTTAGCCGACAGCATGATGATGCCGACCGTCTTGGATTTTTCGCGCAGCCGCTTCAGAACCGTGATGCCGTCCATGCCGGGCATCATGATATCGAGCACCACGACATCAAAATTGCCGTGCTCCTGCTCAAAGACCTCCAGCGCGTCCTCGCCGCTGCTGACATCGACCACATCGTAATGCGCATGCTTCAGGTTCAGCACCACGAATTCGCGGATCGCTTCCTCATCCTCACAAACCAGTACACGTTTCATGCTTCGTCCTCCTTCCGCACCCGTCACTGCGCCGCAGACTTCCGTCTGTGCAGCGCGCTGACGCGCTTGATCAGCTCAGAGGGGGAAAACGGCTTTGTCACATAGTCGTCCGCGCCGCTTCTGAGACCCTCTTCGCGGTCTGCCGCCTGTGCCTTTGCCGTCAGCAGGATGATGCCGAGCGAATCCGAGCGTTCGCGCAGCGCCTTGCAGACCTCTATGCCGTCCATGCCGGGCATCATGATGTCCAGCACCGCAATATCATACGGTGTTTCCGCTTCGTCAAAGGCGCGCAGGGCGTCTTCGCCGCAGCTCACATCCGTGACCTCATATCCTGCCCGCCGCAGATTGATGATGACAAATCCGCGGATGACATCCTCATCCTCACATACCAGTACCCGTTTCATGCTCCGGCACCTCCGTTTCTTTGTCCGTTGATTCACGGATAGCGCATCGCCGTGACCAGCTCGCTTTCTGTCAGCGCGAGCTTCGGCGGCGCGCCGCTCTCCCGTTTTCCGAGATAAAAGCTTCCGTTCTGCTGTCTCAGCAGCAGATAGCCGTCTGACTGCAGACCGTTTGCCTCGACGGGATCATTCACCGTGCAGAGCCGCAGCAGCGGCGCCTTCAGCACGGGCGTACCGTCCTCGTTCTGCTCATCGATGTCCGTCTCGTAAAAAACCGTCTCCTCATTCTCCTGCACTGCCGTGACCTGCTGTTCCCAGCGCTTGGGCATCAGGAAGACATAACCCTCCGAAACGGCGTAATACGACGCACATTCGCGCATCAGCAGGCCGTTCCGGCAGATATACCAGTTTGTCATCGGCGGCCCCTGCGGACCGTCCGTTCCGGCCAGATAGCCGTAGAACATCGTCTGCACCGGGATCTCCGGTTCACCGTCGCTGTCGATATCCAGTGTACGGCAGCCCGAAGGCCGCATAGTGTTCGGGATATGGTCGGGGCTGTCCGTATAGACCGTTGTCAGCGCGCCGTCCGAAAAGGTCATCACGGCGGTCTGCACGCTCGTTGCGCCGGATGCGCCGTCCACATAGACTGCCGGCAGCACCTGTGTGCCGTCGGCCGACGGCAGCTCGCCGAAGACCACGCGCACGATGTCGGACATGGAATCGGGCAGATGCACGGTCCTTTCGGTGTAGCGTCCGGTCTCATTCAGCGTATAGACCTGCACGGAGGCGGGGTTCGGCGCCTTTGCGCCCGTAACGGTCAGCAGCTCGGTCTCGCCGTCGCCGTTCAGATCGCGGAGCGACAGGGACGAATAGGGCAGCGAGGTCGAGCGGACGAGTTCGCCGTTCTCGCAGTGAAACACCTCCGCGATGTTGTCGCCGCCGTCCACGCGGCTGTAGCTGACAATCAGATTCGTGCGCGGATTGCTGCCCAGCTGTGCCGTGTCGATCCACTCGATCTCCGCACCGGCGGCGGGGCGGCTTTTTCCGGCCTTCCACGCACCGTTCTCCTGCGTCAGCAGACCGATTCGCAGCGGGTTTTCCGCCTCATCCGAAAGGCTCGTCGTATAGAAAACGATCGCTTCATCCAGCTGATCGCCGTCAAGGTCAATGACCGTGAACGCGGAAAGATGTTCGCCGTGTTTGGGATATTTCAGGCTGATGGAACTGCCGGCAGAGTCCCTGAGCGCCTGAAAGATCTGCTCCTGCTCGGCGGTCAGGCGCGGCGGCGAGAGCAGTGTCTCAACGCCCGCCGTAAAATTGCACGCGGGAAGCTGCACCGTCAGAAGCGCTGCGGCTGTCCAGCGCAGAAGCACCGCTTTCATGGCTCAGACGCGCTCAGACAGCGGGATATACTTTGTTGCCTTGGTGATCGAACGGTATGCAGGACGGATGATCCTGCCGCCGGTCAGCACCTCCTCGATGCGGTGTGCCGCCCATCCGGCAATGCGGGAAACGGCGAACATCGGCGTAAACAGATCCTCCGGCACGCCGAGCATCCGGTAGACAAGGCCGGAATACAGATCGACATTCGCGCAGATGCTCTTTCCGGCGGCGTGGGCGGATTTCTCCGCGACCAGCTGCGGCGTCAGGCGCTCGATCGTGCTGAGCATCCGGAAGTCCTCTTCAAACGCGGTCCCCTGTGCAAGATCCCATGCCTTTTCCTTGAGCAGAACGGCACGCGGATCGGAGAGCGTGTAGACCGCGTGACCCATGCCGTAGACAAGGCCCGCGCCGTCACCGGCTTCCCTGCGCAGGATGCGGCGGATGAGATCCGCCACCGCGCCTTCGTTGTCCGGATCGGAGACCTCGCGCTTGAACATCTCGAGCTGATCAATGACCTTGTGGTTCGCGCCGCCGTGCCGGAAGCCCTTCAGCGCGCCGATCGCCGCGGAATACGCAGAATAGGGATCGGTGCCGGAGGAGGTCAGCACGCGGCAGGTGAAGGCGGAGTTGTTTCCGCCGCCGTGCTCGGCGTGCAGCATCATGCAGATATCCAGCAGATGCGCTTCTTCCGGCGTGTATTTGCGGTCAAGTCTGAGCAGCGAGAGGATCGTCTGCGCGTTGGATTCCTCGGGGCGGAGCGGGTGCATGACAAGGCTTTCGCCGTCAAAGGCCTGCCGCTTGACCTGATAGGCCGCCGACATGATGACCGGCATTCTGGCGATCATGGAGACCGCGACGCGCACCTCATTTTCAAGGGAGCGTTCCTCGCAGTCGGGATCGTAGGAATAGAGTGCCAGCACCGCACGCGCCAGCTTGTTCATGATATTGTTGGAGGGCGCTTTCGCGATCATGTCGATCACAAAGCCGTCCGGCAGCTCGCGGCTGTCAGCAAGCAGCTCGCGGAAGCTCGTGAGTGTTTCCGCGGTCGGCAGATGCCCGAAGAGCAGCAGAAAGGCTGCTTCCTCATAGCCGAAGCGGTTTTCGGCTTCCACGGCACGCACCAGATCGGTGATCTGGTATCCGCGGTAGATCAGCTCACCGGGGATCGGCTCCAGCTCGCCTTCATTCATGATATAGCCGTGGACATTGCAGACCTTTGTGATGCCTGCAACGACGCCGGTTCCGTCCGGCCGGCGGAGGCCGCGGTTGACATGGAGCTTTTCAAACAGTGCGGGGTCAATGGCAGCATGCTCTCGCATCCCCGTGCACAGGCCGTTTAACAGCGCTCTGGAAGAATCCGAATTCATAGACCGTAGTCCGTCCTTTCATTTCCCAACTGAATTGTCTGCAAAACGCAATACATACATAATTATTATACTTCTTTTTTGCCTTTGTGTCAATGGATAATCGGGAAGTTTTGCTGTTTGCACAATAATTTGACGGGTTGAAGGCGGCAGCGGGCGCGGCAGGAGCGGCGGGAGGCGTGAGGGGCGGACTGGATCAGATCAGAACCATCGCGCGGCGCCCCCTATTTCAGACAAACTGAACGGCGCCCTGCTGAATGTGCAGAGCGCCGTTTCTGATACTTCTGAATGTGCGGATCAATAATCCATGCCGCCGCCGGGCATCGCCGGAGCAGCCGGTGCCGGCTCTTTGATGTCGGTCACAAGGCTTTCGGTCGTGAGTACCATGCCCGCCACGGAAGCCGCGTTCTCCAGCGCGGAGCGCGTGACCTTCGTCGGATCCACAATGCCCGCCGGAATCATGTCAACATATTCCTCGGTGTAGGCGTTGAAGCCGTAGCCCTTCTTGTCGGCACGGCGGATGTTGTCGATGATGACAGAGCCCTCCAGACCCGCGTTTGCCGCGATCTGACGGATCGGCTCCTCCAGTGCGCGCAGAATGATCTGTGCACCGGTCTTCTCGTCGCCGGTCAGCGTGCCGGTCAGCGCCTTGACAGCGTCAGCGGCATTGAGCAGCGCGACAACGCCGCCCGCCACGATGCCTTCTTCCACCGCAGCCTTCGTTGCGGCAAGCGCATCCTCCACGCGGAGCTTCTTTTCCTTCATCTCGATCTCAGTCGGTGCGCCGACCTTGATGACAGCCACGCCGCCGACCAGCTTTGCGAGACGCTCCTGCAGCTTCTCACGGTCAAAGTCAGAGGTCGAATTCTCGATCTCGGACCGGATCTGTGCCACTCTCGCCTTGATCGCCTCGGAATCGCCAGCGCCGTCCACGATGATCGTATTCTCCTTGG
>JAGDBX010000141.1 GCA_018110935.1 Oscillospiraceae bacterium | reverse complement strand
TTTACATAGCTTGAAGCAGGCGAAGCAAGGAAAATGGCCGTGGTGTCAAGCTCGCCTTCTTTTCCGTATCTTGCAAGAGGGATCATTGTTCTTGCGTAATTCTGGAAGAATTCGGAATTGAGAGTTTCCTCCGCCAGCGGGGTGTAGAAATAGCCCGGGCAGATCGCGTTGACCGTGATGCCCTTGCCGCCCCATTCCGCCGCGAGCGCGCGCGTCATGTTGACGACGCCGCCCTTTGCCGCGTGATACGGCGCACAGGGGGCGATCTGGTTTCCGACCAGACCGTACATGGAGGAGATATTGATGATCCTGCCGTATTTCGCGGGGAGCATCGCGTGCTTTGCGACTTCACGCGCCATCTTGAAGGAGCCGAGCAGATCGACATTCATCTCCTGAATGAACTGCTCATCGGTGATATCCTCGGCGGGTGCGACGGCGCCGGTACCCGCGTTGTTGATGAGGATGTCGATGCGGCCGAAGCGCTCCATAATCGCTTTGACCGCTGCCTGAACCTGCGCGGTGTCCGTGATGTCGCAGGAGATGCCGACTGCCTCTGTGCCGAATTCCGCGGTGATCGCGGCAGCTGTTTCGTCCAGAAGGTTCTGCCGGCGGGCGATTGCGGCAATTCTGGCGCCCTGGCTTGCGAGCGCCCTTGCCATCTGTACGCCGAGACCTGTCGAGCAGCCGGTGACGACCGCGACCTGTCCGGTCAGATCAAAATAATTTTTCATGGTGCACCATCCTTACAAAATTTGTTGACACGGGGTGATGCCGTGTCAACAGGATTATTATACCATACAGGGCAAAAAAAAGCAAGATGCGGCCGACGGAATCGATTGTGAAAAGCAGTTTTTCAGAACGCCTGCAGGGATGAAACAGAAAGAAACCGGTGCGCAGCCGCCGGTTTCTCCCCGCCTTCCATTCGCGCCCCCGCCTTGCTTTTTTTGCCGTGATATGCTATAATACAAAATGGTACAGCAGAAACTGTGCCGGCTAAACCGAAAGGAAGATTCAGATGAACGGTTCCGCCCGAAATACCGCAGAAGCGATCCGTGCGGTGCTCGCGGATTTCCCGCATCCGCCGCGCGCGCTCGTGCAGAGCTTCGGCTGTCAGCTCAATTTCTGCGACGGCGAAAAATATAAAGGCATCCTTGCCGACCTCGGCTACGAGCTGACCGAAGATCCCGAGCAGGCGGATGTCATTCTCTATAACGCCTGCGCCGTACGTGCTCACGCCGAATCCCGCGTGATCGGCCGCCTCGGCGCCTTAAAACCGCTCAAGGAGCGGAATCCGCGCCTTGTCATCGGCCTCTGCGGCTGTATGGCCGAAGAAGACGAAGTGCGCGCGCTGCTCCGCAGATCCTATCCGTATGTGTCGCTGGTGCTCGGCGCCGGCGCGATGGAACGGCTCCCGCAGGCGCTGCTTGCTGCCTATCAGGGGCAGAAGCATACCGAAGAAGGCCTCGGTTTTTCCGGCCTGCCCGATGAATCGCTCCCGACCGTGCGGGACGGCGCGTTTCAGGCGAGCGTGCCGGTCATGTACGGCTGCAATAATTTCTGTACCTACTGCATCGTTCCCTATGTGCGCGGCAGAGAGCGCTCCCGTACGCCGGAGGCCATCGAAAACGAAGTGCGCGAGCTCGTGCGCTCAGGCTGCCGCGAGATTTTGCTGCTTGGGCAGAATGTCAATTCCTACGGCAGAGGTCTCAGCGAAGAGATCAGCTTCCCCGCTCTGCTCAGACGACTTGACGCGATCGACGGCGACTATTTCATCCGCTTCATGAGCTCGCACCCGAAGGATGCGACGGAGGAGCTGATCGACACGATGCTCGCCTCAAGGCATATCGAGCATCATCTGCATCTGCCGGTGCAGTCCGGCAGCGATGCCGTTCTGAAGGCGATGAACCGGCACTATACCGCTGAGAAATATCTGTCGCTGATCGACTATGCGCGGTCTAAATCCGCCGATTTCGCGTTTTCAAGCGATCTGATCGTCGGCTTTCCGACGGAAACGGACGCGGACTTTCAGCAGACGCTCAGTCTGATCCGCCGCGTGCGTTACGACAATCTGTATACCTTTATCTACAGCCCGCGGAGCGGAACGCCGGCCGCGGAAATGGAGCAGGTCAGCACGGAGGAGGAGATCTCCGGGCGTATGCGCGTGCTGCTGGAAACACAGCGCGAGATCACAGAGCGCTGCAATCAGGACTTTATCGGGCGTGAAACCGTCATGCTCGCAGAAAAATATGACGCAGAGAAGGGAATGCTGACAGGCCGGACAAGAGCCTGCCGAAATGCCGCGGTGAAGGGGCATCCGGAGCTTGTCGGACAGTTTGTCCGCGTGCGGATCACAGGTGCGAAAAGCTGGGCACTGACCGGCGAAGCGGTCAGAGAAAAGGAGTAATCAGATGGGAGAAAACCGTGCACTGATCGTTGTGGATATGCAGAACGACTATCTGTGGGAGAAACGGATGCCGAAGTTTTCATATGATACGCCGGCGCTGGTCGGGGCGGTCAATCAGGCGATCCGCCGGTATCAAAGCCAGCATTATGATGTGTTTTACATCCTGCAGATCGTGCCGAACAACTTTGTGCTGAGAAAGCTGGTCGGCTTTTCGATCGCCGGAACACCCGGCGCGGAGCTCTATGAGGGCATGGAGATCGTTTCAGACCAGCGGTTTGAGAAAAATATGCCGGACGCCTTCTCCTCAAAGGAATTCAAGCTGAAAATGCAGCGCGGTTATTACACGGAGGCGGTCGTCTGCGGCCTGGACCTCTGCGGCTGTGTCGGCGCGACGGCAAAGGGCGCGCGGGCAAACGGCATGAAATCCTCGCTGCTGCTGCCTGCGACCGGATGCCGCTTTCCGGAGGCAAAGCAGCAGAAAATGCTCACAAGCCTTGAATCGCTCGGCGTGCAGCTGCTCACGGAGATCGGCTGAACCGATACGCTCCGAGGAGGTGCAGACATGACAGGAGATCACTTCTCCGACGGCCGCTTTTCCGCATCGCTCCGTCAGGCGGCGCAGACGCACAGTGCCGAGCAGATCGACCTGCAGAGCCTTGTCTTTCAGCAGGGCAGAGACATTGCGCGTGCGTATGCGGATATGATAAAAAGCTATGCGCGGCTGACTGTCCGCTCCGGCAATTATGTGCCCGAGGGCGGCCGGCTGACCGTGACGGGCTTCTGCCGTATCGAGTCGGTGCACTTTGGCAGAGAGCCGCTGTTCGTCGAGGAAAAGGCTCATCAGGGCAGCATCTGGACGGCAAGGATCTCAGAGCTCGGACAGCGTGTCACGCGCAGGGTCCGCCTGCAAAGCACCGATCTGTTTGAGGCCTTCCGCACAGGCTTTGCGGAATTCTGTGCCGCTGAGGGCATCCGGACAGGTGAGCTTTCCGTACTGGTACGCAAAAAGGACGGCAGTACGGAATACCGCCCGCTGCCCGCGGAGATCGCTGCATCGGAATATGTCGAAAGTGCCGGATATGTGTATCAGATCACATTCTGAAAGGAGAACGCCTTGCCGGAGATCCATGTTTTACCCAAAGAAATCGCAGAGCTGATCGCGGCGGGTGAGGTCATCGAACGCCCCGCATCGGTGCTCAAGGAGCTGACCGAAAACGCGATCGACGCAGGTGCAAAGCGCATCACCGCCGAATTGAAGCGCGGCGGAACCGTCTATCTGCGCGTCACGGACGACGGCTGCGGCATTGCGCCGGAGCAGGTGAAGACCGCCTTTTTACGCCACGCGACCAGCAAAATATCTGAAAAAGCCGACCTTGACAGCATCTTTACGCTCGGATTCCGCGGCGAGGCGCTGGCGTCGGTCTGCGCTGTTTCGCGCACCGAGCTTCTGACCAGACAGCGGGGCGCCGAATACGGCACGCATTACATCATCGAGGGCGGCGAGGAGGTGCTCTGCGAGCAGAGCGGCTGTCCGGAGGGCACGACCGTCGCGGTCCGTGATCTGTTCTATAATGTTCCCGTGCGCGCGGGTTTTCTGAAGCGTGACACCGCCGAGGGAAACGCCGCCGCGAACATCTTTCAGAAGATCGCGCTGTCGCATCCGGAGATCTCCTTCCGCCTGATCCGCGAAAACAAGACCGAATTTGTCACGCCCGGAGACGGCGAGCTGTATTCCGCGGTGCACGCGATCTTCGGGAAGGATTTTGCGCGCGATCTGCTGCCGGTCAGCTATGTGAGCAGCGATGCGGAGGGCGGCATCACGGTGGACGGTTATGTCATGAAGCCGCTGTACGCCCGCCCGAACCGTTCCTATCAGTTTTTCTTTGTCAACGGCCGTTCCGTGCGCTCGTTCACGCTGATCTCCGCGCTGGAGGAGGCTTATCAGACGCTTGTCATGACGGGGAAATACCCCGCCTGCGTGCTGCGGATGACGATTCCGCCGCGCACGGTCGATGTCAATATGCACCCGACCAAGGCGGAGGTACGGTTTTCTGACGAGCACCGTGTCTATCAGGCGGTCTATTTTGCCGTCATGAGCGCTCTGCAGCAGAATCATCTGGTCTATGAATTTCAGATGCCGCAGAAGGACGGCGTTCAGGCGCCGTCCCGCCCGAAAACAGACTGGTACGCGCCGGTCGCGGGCATGGACAGCAACACGCCCGCACCGCTGATCCCGCAGCAGACAGACGCACCGCGGAGAGATCCGATTCCGCCGTCCGTTAGTGCTCCGGAGGAGCCGGTCAGGCCGGAGAAAAGCCCGCTTCCGGAGCCGGAGGCGCCGCCTGTTTCGCCGGTATCGCAGGCCTTTTCGGACGCACTGAAGGCGTTTCCCGCGCTGAACAGTCAGCCCGCACCGGAGATCCGGGAGCCGGAGCCTGCCCGCGCACCGGAAACGGAACAGCCTGCCCCGGTGCAGACACCCCCCGCCGCGCTGCCCGAAGAGCCGGAGGCGCGCGAGGAGGCCGTCTCTGCAATTCAGAAAGCGCCGGTGCGCGTGATCGGGGAGCTGTTTGAAAACTATATCCTTGCGGAAGCGGGCGAGCAGTTCGTGATGATCGACAAGCACGCGGCACATGAGCGGATCCTGTTTGAGCGGTTCCGGCAGCGTGTCTGCCGCGAGCGGCAGAACCTTCTGAATCCTGTGCGCATCCTGCTGACGGCGGATGAGATCACGGCACTGCAGGAGCATACCGAAACGCTTTCGGCCTGCGGCTTTACCTTCGATTTTTCCGAGTCGCCGGTTGTGCAGCTGACGGGCATACCGATGAGCTGTTCGGGGCTTGATCTTGATCAGCTTGCCGCAGAGCTTGCCGAAGGCTGCCGCATGGAGCGGCTCCGGCCGGACAGCCATATGCTGGATGATAAATTTCACGATCTGGCCTGCAAGGCGGCCATCAAGGCGGGCACGCACAGCACGAAAGAAGAGCTGCAGTCGCTGGCCGAGCAGGTCTGGAACGATGAACGCATCCGGCACTGCCCGCACGGTCGCCCTGTGCTGTTCCTGCTGTCAAAGTACCAGATCGAAAAGCAGTTCCGGCGGATACAGTAACAGCATCCACGCATGAGGGATCGCTCCGCGATGATCATAATGGGGCGCTGCCCCATACCCCGCTCAAGGGACAGTGTCCCTTGAGAATCCCATTATAAAAGTTTTGGTCGAGCTTTTTCAAAAGCTCGCAGGAGTCCAGAGGGCGGCGCCCTCTGGCCGCGCTCCGCAGAGCGCGGAATCCCCCCTAAAAAAGCATCGCTCCGCGATGATCATAATGGGGCGCTGCCCCATACCCCGCTCAAGGGAC
>JAGDBX010000014.1 GCA_018110935.1 Oscillospiraceae bacterium | reverse complement strand
CCGTCCGGCGGTTTTTGGCGTCTGTCTGTGAGGAAGCCGTCAAGTGCGGACACTGCCCGGTCATGTGGGCAACACCCGGCGGGCATTATGACCGCGCGACCTGTCAGCTGCAGGACAGAGAGCTGCAGAAGCTGCTCTATGCGGCCGGCGGAAAGGAATATAATCCCGGCGGCGCGCAGGAAACGCCCGTGAAAGGCGATCTGGACGGTGACGGTGAAGTCCGCATCGCGGACGCCGTTCTGATGCAGAAGCATCTGCTCTGCATCGAACCTCTGACAGACGGCAGCGGCGACCTGGACGGTGACGGCAGCATCACCGCGGTTGATTTCACGCTGCTCAAGCGGATCCTGATTTACGGATAACGCGGAATGAACAAAAAACGCCTGCCGGCTCCCTGAAATCAGAGAGCCGGCAGGCGTTTGTATGGATGTATGGATATCCGGCAGACGCACCGGATGCGGGGGTCTGTATTACTTGTCGCGGATCGCGTCGATCGGCTTCTTGGCCGCGATGCGGCGCACGGGCAGGAAGCTCGCAATTGCCGCGATGCCGATGCTGATGACCACCAGCAGCAGCAGCTGACGCACGCCGAAGTGCAGCACCGTGATCAGGATACCGGCCTCTTTGCGGAGCAGGGTGTTGATGAGGAAGACGACCGCTGCGCAGAGCGCCGATGAGAGCACAAAGTTGATCATCGCGATGACAAAGCTCTCAGAGAAGAAGATGCGGAACACATCGTTGGAGCGCGAACCGATCGCTCGGAGAATACCGATCTCCTGCCGCTTGTAGTGGATCGAGGTGGAGATGAAATTCGCCATGAGGAGCGCCGCAAAGAACGCGAAGAACAGGCCGATCCAGAAGAAGATCCTTGCCAGAACCTTGACGATCGTATTCACGGTGTCAAGCTCGTAGTTGACGGGGTTGTTCATCTCAAAGCGCTCGGTGACATCTTCGCCTTCGCGGTAGCAGGTGCGGACAAACTTCTCGATGTCGCCGCGGGACTTCGGCATACCGCCGATCGCGCTGTCGTAGACGCCTTCAAAGTCGGTAACCAGCTTTTTGACGATCTCGTCTGAACAGGCCAACGCATCCGCATACGGGCTGTCCGGTTTGATAAAGCCGACGATCTCGACATTCCGGATCTCATGCTCTTCCGATCCGTTCTCATCGCTGTCGAATTTATACCATGATCCCTGCAAATCGTACTGATTAAGGAATGCAAGGAGTTCCGATGCGGAGGGCACCTTGTTGTTTTCGGTCATTTCAAACCACTTCATGCTGTTCTGCTCGTCATCAAAATTGATGCTTCTGATCGGGACGACGAACTGGTTCTCGCTGAGAGATGCGGGTCTGCTGCCGCACCAGATGACATCCGAATCCGGCAGATAGTCCAGCATTGTGACATCACTGGCCCAGATGTTGCACCAGCCCTGACCGCTTTCGGGATCGCCCCACAGACTGACATGACCGGAGCCCGACTCAAAGATCCTCGGGTCCGCTTCGATCATTCTGGATACAGAACCGGTCCCGACCATTGCGCAGCCTGTCAGGCTGAAGTTCACCGCATAGCGGTATTCGTTGTAAAGCATCATATTGATGACTTCCTCGGAAGTGCTCAGATGCTCGCGGTCCTCTTCCAGACGCTCATAGCGGCTGAAATCAAATCCGGTGTCCACAATGCCTGAAACGGTGTAGTCTGTATCCAAGAGACGGATGACCTTGCCGACCATATCTGCGGCAGTGCTGATCTTTTCGTATTTGATCTTGGATTCGGACGCTGAGTCATCCGCTGTTTTTCTGCCCGTAAACGGCATCTGATCGCCGTAATCATATTCGTCCAGGTTGTTCTGTTCGATTTCCTCATCTGTCATCGGCTTATGATAGCCGCCCTTGACAAAGCTTTCCGCGGCCGCCTTGGAGATCGCGATCTCCGCCTTGGAACCGTCCGGCAGACTGCCCGCGATGAGCGTACAGCCGGAGTCTTCGAGCAGTTCCTTCGTGACTTCGGTATAGCCGCAGAAGTGACGGATGCTGGTCACATAGCTGCTCCGTTCATTCTGCGTCTTGCTGGTATCAAACTGCGATGTGAAGGTGAGGTTGGCGTTATGCGGGATGAAAATGCCCGTCAGCTTGACGCCGGTCTCATCCGTCAGCTTCTGCATCTCTTCTTCGGTGAATTTCAGGCCGTAGCTGGTCCAGTATTCATCAATGCCCTTGCCGCGGCGGACTGTTTGATTGACCGAAATGTAATTGATGCCGGAATCGATCAGGGAATCGGTACAGGTGGTGACATGGTTGTAGGAACTGAAGGTATCGACCAGTGCAAAAAGCGTGAAGGCGATCACGGAGAGGAAGATCGTCATCACAAGGCGGAAGCGCTTGTGCTTCAGAGAGGAGCAGCCGATCTTGAAGGCGCTCTTCATCGGGAGCTTGGACTTGATCAGACTGAACTTTGAACCGTCCTGCGCGGGAATCCTGCTTTCGTCGGTCTCTGTGAAACGCTGGGTATTGCTCGGCAGCATGATGGACGCGCCGGAGCGGAGCCTGTCAAGATATTCGTTGATCTGGATGCGGTCTTCCTCGGTCAGGTGATAGTCCTGCGGGATCTCGATGCTGGTAGAGCTGAAGACAAGCTGTTTTTCCTGACTGTCATCCTCATTGTGCATTGCCTCGACATCGCGGATGACCTTGCCGTCTGCCAGCTCGATGATACGGTCTGCGTAGGCCTCGGCATATTCCCTGTCGTGCGAGACCACGATGACAAGCTTTTCGGCGGAGAGCTTTTTCAGCGTGTCAAGCACCTGCCGGCCGGTGTTGGAATCCAGTGCGCCGGTCGGTTCGTCCGCCATGATGATCTCCGGATTCTTGACCAGCGCACGCGCGATCGCGACACGCTGCTTCTGACCGCCGGAGAGCTCGTTCGGCTTGCGGGAGCCGTAGCCTTCCAGATCAACGGCGCGCAGGATGCTGTTCAGCTCCTCGTCGGTCGCCGCCTTTCCCTGCAGTTCGAGCGCCAGCGCGATATTCGCGCCGACCGTGAACTCTTCAAGGACATTGTATTCCTGAAAAATGAAGCCGACATAGGTGTTGCGGTAGCTGTCAAAGCGCTGCTGGGAAAAATCCTTGGACGAGATGCCCTTGATGATGATCTCGCCGTCGTCATAGGAATCAAGGCCGCCCAGAAGGTTCAGCATCGTCGATTTGCCGCTGCCGGACTTACCCAGCAGGAAGACCATGCCCGTCTCCGGGAAGCGGAGGGAAACATGATCGACCGCCATGACCGGCACGCCCTTTTTCGGTTTATAGGTTTTGCAAAGGTTTCGTGTCTCAAGCATGATCGTTTGCTCCTTTCGCGGGACATTCTGCGTCCCGTATCATCGTTTTCATTATAACATAATGAATATTAAGATACAAGTGGCGGATTCTTTAAGATATTCTGAAAATCCTTTGATGAACAGGGAGGCAGATGTTATCATTGTTTGTCCTGCGGTTCATTGGCTGCGGTATACCATATAATGTATATAACGGATGCGCAGGAGACATCTGTCCCCTGCACAAAGCCTTCGGGCGGCGCCCGATCCGAATCACCGCAGAGCAAGAGCGTGGTCTGAAAGAATCGCTTCAGATTTCTATAAGACTTCATTAAGAAACTTGACATCGCCGCCAATGTGCGATATACTGTATAACAGAGCCTGCGGTGCAGACGCTTCCGCACGGCGCAAAGGATGTATGGATAAGGACGGGAAAGAATATGGAAACCATTTTGATCTGTGACGATGAACGCGACATCGTCTCCGCACTGAATATCTATCTCTCTGCCGAAGGCTGGCAGACCGTACCGGCGTATTCCGGCAGCGAGGCGCTTGAAATCGTCCGCAGGGGCGGTATTCATCTGGTGCTCATGGATATCATGATGCCCGGAATGGACGGTATTACCGCGATGAGTGAGATCCGGCGCTTCAGCAATGTCCCGATCATCCTGCTGACGGCAAAGTCCGAGGATTCTGACAAGATCCTGGGGCTCAATGTCGGCGCGGATGACTATATCACAAAACCGTTTTCGCCCGCAGAGGTCGTGGCGCGCGTGCGTTCGCAGCTCAGGCGCTATCTGCGGCTGGGTGCCGCGGAGACCGACGATCCCAATCAGCTGACCGTCGGCAGCATTTCGCTCGATATGAACGCGAAATCCGCAACGCTGGACGGCGTGCCGGTTCCGCTGACACCGATCGAATTTGACATTCTTTCGCTTCTGATGCACAATGTCGGCAAGGTCTTCCCGCCGCGTGAGATCTATCAGGCGGTCTGGAAGGCGAACCCCGTCGGCTCGGAGAACACCGTTGCCGTGCATATCCGGCATCTGCGCGAAAAACTGGAGATCAACCCGCAGGAGCCCCGCCAGATCAAGGTCGTCTGGGGACAGGGCTATAAGCTCGAAAAACCGTAAAGCCGGCTGTTCCGGCAGAGGGAGGTGAAGCCGATGGCAATTTCAGGGAAGAAAACACTGGCGGTCAAGCTGGCGTCCGTTGTCTGCTCGATCATTTTTCTCTGGGCTGCAGGCGTTTCAATGCTCTGCGTGCTGTTTAATCTCGCGGTCGGCTTTGCGGATTCCGGCACCGACTTCAATCAGGCGTTTCTTCAGCTGACAAAGAATCATGACGAAAACGCGATTCGGAGCTATGCTACGCTGGGCCTGCGCGTCCAGAACGGCAGCTTCCGTCCGCAGACCGCTGAACAGCAGGCCATGATCCGCAATATGCTCACCAGCTATCAGAGCCAGTTTGATCCGGAGCGGACAAACCTTCGCTTTGCCGTCACTGATCTGAACGGCAACCTGCTGCTCACAAACGATCCTGATTTTAATTCTGACAGCAAGCGTCTGGCTTCTGATGCCTCGACCGAAAACCTGATGATCCTCGATCAGAACTACGATACCGTCCGGCATTTCGACGCGGGTTATGAATCATACAACAAGCTGCTGAATTCGGATATGTCGAAATATCTCAGAAACAGCAGTGAATACAATTACTGGTATTTTTCGGATGACCTGATCGATTCAGCCTATCATCAGGGCTTTCCTGTCATCGTGCAGGAGGGGGAATACACGGATTATCTGACCTTCCCGTCTCTGCGCGATGCACAGGAATTCGATTTTGCGCGGGATTACGGCGAAAGTGTGAAGTGGGAGCCGATTGCCGATCCCGACAGCGATACCGTCGGAAAAGCGCACGCTCCCGCGTACAGCGAGCAGCCTGACAGCGGCAGCTTCTCCGTCTCCCGCACCGATGAGCCTGTCATTGTAAAAGTAACGGCTTCTACCGGTGATGAACAGATCGAGGATATGTCGCTGGATCAGTATCTTATGATGAAGCAGAACGGCGTCAGGATTTCCGCGGAGAATACCGCTCTGGAGAAAGCGCTGTCAGAAGGCTTTGATGTGACGATCACGGGGATTCACCGCGAATCGGAAACGGTTTATCTGAATACCTATCTGCCGGAGGATCTGCCCGTCAATGACACGATCCGTGCGAATTACCAGCTTTTCCGCGTGCTGTTTGACCGTTCGGAATGGTTTGTTGTCGCGATGTTCCTGTTCATCATCCTGACGGTCATCTCCTCCATTACGATGTGTACCGCAGCCGGTCACCGCGACGGCGCAGAGACGCTGTCGCCGTCCCGCGTTCACGCAATGGCCTATGAATTCTTCTGGATGATTCCGCCCATGGCGCTGGTCGTCAGCTCTCTGACCATGCTGCTGCTCTATCGTGAAGAGGCGTCCTATCGCATGATCGCCCTCTTCGGACTGGGGCTGGCGCTCTGCATTTCGCTCTGCTGTGTTCTCTGGCTTTACACAACGGCGGTGCGCGTCAAATGCGGCACCTTCTGGCAGAGCTTCTTTCTGGTCCGCTTTGCGCGCGGCGTATTCAATCTGCTCCGGAACAAGGCGGCGGCCATCATTTTCGCGATATTCTGGCTGGCGTTCCTGTTCTTCGTCAATGTCGCCGCCATGCCTGAATGGGTTGATTTTCCGCTGCTCATTCTGCCTGTCCTCGGCATTGATCTGCTGACTGTCTTTCTCGTCATGTACTGCATTTACGCGTATTTTGAGCTGCACAGTCATGTCCGGCGCATGGAGACCGGCGATTTTACGCCGGCTAAGCACACCTTCCCGCTCGGCGGAGATTTCCGGCGCTTTGACAGCTCTCTGAACGAGATCACGGACAAGGTCAGCGACATCGTGGCGCAGCAGACCAAGGCGGAGCATCTGCGGACAGAGCTGATCACGAATGTCTCGCACGACCTCAAGACACCGCTGACCTCGATCGTCAATTATGTCGATCTGCTGAGCCGTCAGGAAATGCCGACACCGGAAGCTGCGGAATATCTGGATGTTCTGAAGCGTCAGGCGGCAAGGCTCAAGAAGCTGACGATTGACCTTGTGGACGCCTCAAAGGCTTCGACCGGAAACCTGACGGTCGAGCTGGTTCCGACCTTGCTGCAGGTGCTGATCGAACAGCTCTCCGGCGAATATGAGGATCGTTTTCAGGCACGCTCTTTGACGCTGATCTGCGATATGCCGACAGAGCCGCTGACCATTCTCGCAGACGGGCGGCAGATCTGGCGCGTTTTTGACAAT
Organism: Oscillospiraceae bacterium; assembly: GCA_018110935.1. Classification (GTDB taxonomy): domain Bacteria; phylum Bacillota; class Clostridia; order Oscillospirales; family Ruminococcaceae; genus Firm-04. The sequence goes on along the minus strand of JAGDBX010000014.1, from coordinate 451 downwards.
CTGCTCGGAAACGCGTGCAAATACGCGCTCGCCGGCACAAGAGTCTATCTGGATCTCTCGGCGGACGAACAGACCGTAACGGTATCGCTGAAGAACATTTCCGCGACAGAGCTGAACATTTCGCCGGACGAGCTGATGGAGCGGTTTGTCCGCGGCGACAGTTCACGCCACACGGAGGGAAGCGGCCTCGGGCTTTCCATCGCCCGCGACCTGACCGCGCTGCAGAACGGAAAACTGTCGCTGCATACGGACGGAGATCTGTTCAAGGCGGTTCTGACCTTCCCGCGCTTTGACGGCTATGCGGATGCCGATGTGCCGCCGGCGGAAGATCGCCAGTTTATCTTCATTCAGACTGCCAAGGTCCGTCCCATTGATGAAGACTTTGCCTTCCGTAGGACGGTCGACGCCGCCCAGGATATGCAGCAGGGTCGATTTGCCGCTGCCGGACGGT
>JAGDBX010000140.1 GCA_018110935.1 Oscillospiraceae bacterium | reverse complement strand
TCTGATGCGGAGAGATTTCGCCGCCTGCGGGCGGCGACTTAGGGCTCTGCCCTAAGAACCCGCGAGCTTTTGAAAAAGCTCGACCAAAACTTTTATTATGAGAAAGCCCCCGCCGAACGGCAGGGGCTTTGCTATGCTCATAACGGGATTCTCAAGGGACACCGTCCCTTGAGCGGGGCTTGGGGCGGAGCCCCATTATCAATCATCGCGGAGCGATACCGCTTTTCACTCTGCCCCGACTGCTTTGCGGTAAGCCGTCAGATTCTGTCCGAAATCAACCGAAAGCACTGTTGTTCCGTCCTGCGCGGTCTGTTCGGAATAGCTCCCTGCTGCCGGCATCGACAGCTCCTGCCGGTCATACCGGAGCAGCAGATACGGTGCTTTGAGCGCGGCAAGATAGATCGCGCCGCCCGAAAGATTCGTGGTGATCTCCGGGCATACATCGGAAAGAATCTTCGGAAGCGCGCCGAACGGCAGCGATTTCGCGCGGTCAAGCAAAGCGTTCTGCACGACCTGCTGACGGTCTTGCTGTGCCGGAACCGCACGCGGGATCATCATATAACAGAGCGCCTGTTTGCCGCTCAGCGTATAGCTGCCGGCGCCGGGGAGATAATCCGCGTCTTCGGGATCGCCCGTGAACCGGTTGACCTCCGCCTTCAGCATCTGATTGACCGCCGCGGCCTCTTTGTCCGAAAGCGACGCGGGGACACCGCCGAACGCGTCTGTCAGCTGAATCATTGCGTTCGGTGTGACCTCGGCAAAATCATCAACAGGTATGTCAAAATTATTGACAACTGTATCCGTCAGCAGCTGGCCGCCGCCGATGACATAGGCCTCACCGAGCTGGGCGGCGCCGGCTCCCGGGATGCTGACATAGCACTCCGGCAGAATGGAAGCGGCTGTGATCGTGTGATTGTGCCGGCTGATGCTCAGCAGCATCAGTGAATCCGCTTCACCGTGCAGCCCTGTACCGATCACGAGCAGATTCTGCACCTTCGGATCCTCAGCGGGGACTTCGGCATCCAGTTTCCGGACCGCGGGGGGCGCGCTCTGCATTTTGTTTGCGGCGATGACGGCTGCTGCGGAATATGCGCCGAACAGAACCAGCAAAAGGATCACGACCGCAATTATGATGCGAAAAAGAATGCCGTGCTTCCGCTGTTTTCTGACCTTCGGGGGCTTCTGCGCCGGTGTTTTTTTCGCGCCGGCGCGTGTGGGTGTATTCCGTTCCGGTGCCTGTCTGACCGGCATCCGCCTGCCCGGTTCGTCTCCCATCATCGAGGCGCGCCGGATCGCGTTATGCGGAGCCTGTGCGCGGTTGCGCGGCTGTTCATCCGGCTGCTTCGGGATTTCTCTGGTGTCGGAGAGACCGTCCTGTTTGCTCATGACAGTATCTGTCCTTTCTGTTGTTCTTTTGTTCTTTTTTCAGTTCTTTCGTGCTTTTTCTTTGTGTCTGTTTCTATTATAGCGGATTTTGATCTCTCTGTCAATGGGTTCGGACGAAATCTCTTATTCTTTTTTTATCGCGTTCAAAGGGGGCTGCGCTTGATTTTTGCGAAGCGTCGCGGATACTGTGCAGGCGTTTCGGCGGATTTCCGCACAGTGATCAGATATTTCTGCTCCCCCTCCAGTGTATACGGTGTGATTTCCGGTTTCTCCGCGTGAAGCGCCGCAGCTGCGCCCGCAAACGGCTCTGTCTCCGCGGAATAGCCGCGCCCTTTCATCGCGATCAGCATCCCGCCGGTTCTGACAAACGGGATCGCGAGCTCTGTCAGCATACTTCCCGCAGCCATTGCGCGGGAAACGGCACAGTCAAACTGCTCCCTGTAATTTGCGTCATGCGCAAGCTCCTCTGCGCGGCCGGCCAGCGTGCGGATGCTGATG
>JAGDBX010000139.1 GCA_018110935.1 Oscillospiraceae bacterium | reverse complement strand
TCTGGAGGAATGTGACACGCTGCTGCATCCGAGATACTTCTGAAAAGCCCCCGCCGTCAGGCGGGGGATTTTGTATCCTCAAAACGGGATTCTCAAGGGACACTGAACCTTGAGCGGGGTTTGGGGCGGAGCCCCATTATAAATCATCGCGGAGCGATACCGCTTTCACTCCGCAGGCAGCAGCTCAACGGAAACAGCGTCTCTCCGCGTCATAGGCAAAACCTGCTTTTTCCAGCTGTTCTGTCAGTTTCTGCTCGTCACAGCTGTTCTCAAGACAGAATTCTTCGAGCGTCATGCCCGTATCGCGCAGCTTTGTATTCAGAAAACTGAACAGGATATATGGGTCTGTCGGCAGCTTCGGCATTTTTAACACCTCCTGTTAAATAAACACAGCAGGTATGCGTTCTGTCATACCTGCTGCTTTGATTTACTGTTCGGCTGATGCGTCGTCCGGCAGATCGCTCAGTCCGTCTTCAAGCTCCACGTCGATCGTGTCCGGAATGCTCTGTGTATCAGGCGTGTTCTGCGCAGCAGGCTGAACCGTATCAGCCGCACCGGCGGTGCAGGCAACAACAAAGCCGTCCATGTTGTTGCCGGAAATGACCGGCGATGTGCCCGCCGGATACGGAATCGAAGTCGTTGTGCCCATCTGGGAGGCAGGCACATAATAGACCTCATAATTCTTGCCGCCGTAGCTCATCTTCAGATGCTCGCCCTCCCACGGATGCGAGCGCAGTTCGTCGAGGTATTCCTCCAGGCAGAGCCCTTTTTCGGTCATATACTGTGCGTGCGGCACGCCGACATAACGGTAATGCCATGAAATGCCCTTGATGGCAGTCTTTTCTGTCTTGTCTGCGGTATAACGCACAACAAAGCCGTACTGCGGCGCGTTCTTTGGCATCCACGCGTATTCGCCGTCTCCGGTCAGACCGGTATGCTTGCCGGCTGCTTCGTTCAGAACGGAAATATCAAGCGAAAGACCGGCCGCGCGCTCCGGAAGGTCAATCTTGAACTCCGGCGCGGAAGGCATGAGGGTGGTCGCGTAGACCATCAGATTGTTCTTGCCGGTGGAGGCGAAGAACCCGTTGAACATCTTGACCATCTGGTCGATCATGAGATTGTTGACGAGCAGGCCGCGGTTCGGCAGGCGGATGTGATCGTATTTGATCGAAGAGAACGGCGTCATGGCCGGTGCGGAAACCAGTGCGTGTGATGCGTCGATCAGGATCAGGCTGCCGTTATGCACCTCCGCATTGGCGATATCGGTCGTCTGCGCGTCGGCAGGAACGGAATAAGCTGTTGTTGCCGACGTGGTGCTGCTTTCAGAGGGATCGGACAGCAGCGTGCCGGAGGTCTCATCCGTCACGACGGAGACATCCGCGGAAAAACTGGTCTGCTCCGTTCCCGGCACGATATCCGTGACCGAGCTTGCGTCCGTGACATTGAGCCTGCCGCGCATATTGCCCCAGTCGATCCAGAGCCTGCGGCAGAAATCTACTGCAAAAATGCCGAGAATGACCAAAGTCAGGACCTGCGCCACAGGCCCGAAAATGAAACGGCGATTCATGATTTCAATTCTCCCTTCTGATCAGAAGCGTCCTTCTGCATGGGTAAAGCCGTCGGCGGTGCGGGAAGCAGAGCCGAAACGCGTTGTGTCATTTCCTGACGCACCTGCTTCAGAACAGCGGGTGCGGGATTATCAGGATCCGTCTGCGGAACCTGAAACGGCTCGCCGAAGCGCACCGTGATTCTGCTGCGGAAATGCAGCTTGCCTTCAAAGGAGATTCCGACCGGCACAACCGGAACGCCCGACTGTGCGGCGATCAGCGCGGCTCCGGTCTTGAAGCGGCCGAGGCTGCCGTCCTTTGAACGGGTACCTTCCGGAAAAATCAACGCGTTTTCACCGTTTTCCAGCCGGCTGCGCAGCTCATCCAGCGGAGAGAGATCTCCCGTTCCGCGGTCCACCGCGACGGCGCCGAGCTTGCGGAGTACCCAGCCGACAAGCCCTTTGGAAAACAGCTCCTGCTTTGCGAGAAAGCAGAATTGCGCTTTCCGGTTCTGCAGTCCGATCAGAATCGGATCTGCGTTGCTCCTGTGGTTGCTGACATAGAGACATCCGCCGCCCTGCGGGAGGTTTTCTGTCCCCTCTTTTTTGATTTTGAACGCAGCCGGCATCAGCACCGAAAGCACGCCGAATGCGATCTTATAGAATGCGCTCATATACCGAGCTTCTCTCTGCAGACGGCAAGCATCATTTCCTCGGACTGATCAAGGTCCGCGTCTGTTGTATCAACGAGCACGGCGTCATCGGCCTGTCTCAGCGGCGCGGTTTCCCGCTCCGTGTCCTGCTTGTCGCGCAGAATGACATCGGCCAGCACTTCCTCATAGGTCTGTGCGCCGGGCTGTTTCTGCTCCAGCTCAAGGAACCGGCGCTCCGCACGCTTCTCGGCCGACGCGGTCAGGAAAATCTTGACCTGCGCGTCCGGCAGAACGACCGTGCCGATGTCGCGCCCGTCCATGACAACGGACTGCTCCGCGGCAAGCTGCCGCTGCATACCGAGCAGGAACTCCCGCACGGCAGGGATCGCGGAAACGCGGGATGCCGCCATCGAGACCTCCGGCGTGCGGATGACATCGGAGACATCCTCGCCGTTGAGCAGCACTCTCTGCACGCCGTCCTCATATTTCAGCGAAACATGAATGACCGGCAGCAGCGCCGTAACCGCTTCTTCCGTCTCAGCGTGGCAGCGCAGCGTATGATATGCAATGGCGCGGTACATCGCGCCGGTATCGACATAAATATAGTGAAGCCTGGCAGCAAGCCTCCGTGCAAGCGTGCTTTTGCCTGCGCCGGACGGCCCGTCCACGGCAATATTGATCGCCTTCATCAGAGCGCACCTCCGCCCATTTTTCTCTAATCTTTATTAGTATACCACATCTTGCCGGATTTTGCAAGCACTTTACTCAAAATCCATGTGAAAAACTGTTTTTGCGGTCAGAAATCTCCGGAATTATGCAGGATGCTCAACAAAATCATTTCGCGGCGGGATTGCTTTTTTCTGTGTGATATGGTATAATACATTGAATCAGAATGCAATCAGAAGGAGGTGCAGTGTCATGCGTTCCGTTCCGCGTGTCGCCTGCGTCAACGATCTTTCCGGCTACGGGCGCTGCTCGCTGACGACCGCCCTGCCGGTTCTCTCCGTGATGGGCGTGCAGGCCTGCCCTGCCCCGACGGCGGTGCTCTCCATGCACACCGGCTTCCCGGACTTCACCTTCACCGACCTGACCGACCAGCTCCCCGCCTATTTCGAAAGCTGGTCGCATCTCGATTTTGACTGGATCTACAGCGGTTTTCTCGGCTCTGTCGGGCAGGCGGCCTATGTGCGTGCATTCTTCCGGATGCAGCGGGAAAAGAACCCCGCCTGCCGGATCCTGCTCGATCCCGTCATGGGGGATGACGGCAGAATGTACAGCACCTACACGAAAGAACTTTGCAGCGCAGTGCGGGAGCTTGCCGCCGGCGCGGATGTCATCACGCCGAATGTTACGGAGGCCTGTCTGCTGACCGGCACTCCCTATCACGGGGAAGCGCTGCACACCGATGAGGCCTATGCACTGGCGGACCGCCTTCTTTCGCTCGGATGCGGCGCGGTCGTTGTGACCGGCATTGTCCGCGATGACATCATCTGCAACCTGACCTGTGAAAACGGCAGCCGTGAATTGACTGCGGTCCACCGCACAAAGCGGCTGTTTTCCGGCACAGGCGACCTCTTTGCGTCCGTGCTCTGCGGCGCGCTGGCAAAGGGCCGTCCGCTTTCTGAAGCCGCGGGGATTGCCGCGCGGTTCCTCTCGGATGTGACACAGTACACAATGGAACAGAATACAGACCCGATGGAGGGCGTGCTGTTTGAGCCGCTGCTCGCACGGCTTGGGGAGGGGTACGATGCCTGAATCCAATATCGACCGAAAAAAGCTGCGGAATCTTTCTTACGCAGGAATGTTTGCGGCGCTGACCGCCATGCTGACCGCTCTGCTGCACATTCCGGTCACGAACGGCTATGTGCACTGCGGTGACGCTGTCATCTATCTGGCATCGGCGCTCCTGCCGCTGCCCTATGCTGTCGGTGCTTCCGCCGTCGGCGGTATGCTGGCAGACATCATCGCGGGTTATCCCGCCTATGCACTGCCGACCTTCCTCATCAAAGGGTTGCTTGCGGCAGTTTTTTCGCTGACAGGCGGCAAAACACTGCTCTGTCTCCGCCGTTTTGCCGGAATGACGCTCTGCGGCATTGTCTCCGTGCTGGGCTACTGGCTGACCGCGGTGGTTTTATACGGCGGATGGACAGCGCAGTTTGCCGCGACTGTTCCGGCAAATCTGATGCAGGCAGCAGCATCCGCCGCGGTTTATTCCGCAGCCGCCCTTGCGCTGATGCGCATCCGCCGCAAGGAGTGAATGAGGTATCGCTCCGCGATGATCAATAATGGGGCTCCGCCCCATGCCCCGCTCAAGGGACAGTGTCCCTTGAGAATCCCGCTGTGAGGATACAAAAGCCCCCGCCTGACGGCGGGGGCTTTCACAAAATAAAAGTCTTGGTCGAGCTTTTTCAAAAGCTCGCGGGGTCGAGGGGCAGCGCCCTAAGTCGCCGCCCGCAGGCGGAGAAACACTCCCCGCATCAGAGGTATCGCTCCGCGATGATTTATAATGGGGCTCCGCCCCATGCCTCGCTCAAGGGACGGTGTCCCTTGAGAATCCCGTTTTGAGGATACAAAATCCCCCGCCTGACGGCGGGGGATTTGCTGTTATGATGTTCTTTTGTTCCGCACGGGCTGCCTTCAGAAGAAGAGCAGCTGCACATTGCCGGTCGCGGGTGAAACCGCCGCATAATTGACGCTTTCTCCCACCGGGATCTCCAAAATGACCAGGTCATCCCATACAGCGACAGGTCTCCAGACGATTCCTTCTTCAGCAAATGCGTTGAGATACTCCTTTTCTGCAGTGCCTTTGGCGTCTTTGGCCGCCGCGGCACCGGCTTTGCGGATGTCCGCGACTTCCCGGAAGCTGCCGGTCTCAGGCAGGTATTCGACGAAGCTGTGATCGTCCTTGATCCCGTAGATTCTGCCGCCGCATTCCACCATAAAGCTTAGCGGAATGTCAATGACACGCGGTGTTTTGTCTCCGTTCAGATTGACGGTGACGACTTTTCCGGTGCAGTTCGCGGCATTGCTGGAACGGAACGGGATATACATGATTCCGTTTTTGATCGCAGCATTTTCGGTGCCGAGGTAGGATTCATTGATGCTCAGCTGCTTCAGTGCGGTGTCGTCCACGATTTTCTCTGCGCTGCTCGCGAAGCGGTTAACTCTGAAAATGCCCCATTCATCTGCATAATATACGCAGGATTTATCCTCTGAAGGTATCACGGTATAGCCGGGTGTGCATTCAATCGAAATCTTGACGGATCTGCCCTTGCCGTCGCACCAGTATTCATTCACCCAGCCGCCGCCGTTCTCCCAGCCTTCCGTCATGCGCACGAACCAGCAGTCATTGCTGAATTTCTCAACGCTGTAGAGGCTGAAATGCTGGGTGACCGCGGGACGGATGCCGGTCATCAGGATCCGGCTGCCGTCCTTTGAAACGATCTGCCCGTCCTTCAGAATGAACTGCGTTTCGCCGTCGTATGCGGGAATGTCATTCGTATACGGCGTGCCGATCTTATTTGACTTCTGGAAATGCGTGAGCACGGAACTGCCGTTCAGCTGTGCGGAATGCGGATTGGTTTTCGTCTCGTTGAGCTGCTCCAGATGCAGTTCGTTTCCGCTGCGGAAGAAAGACCAGTCACTCCAGCCGTACGGATGATCTCCCTGCACCCAGATCCTGGTTTCTGCAGTCTGACCGGAAACCGAGGTCGTTTCTGTCGTTTCCGATGTACCCTCCGTAACGGTTGTGCCCGCGCTTTCCGATGCCGGGATTAACTGCAGACGGTTCCATGTGATGACCGGTTTCACCTGCTCTGTGCTGACGGTGTCAAACATCGGTAAGAAGTAAGCGGGATCGATGACTTCATCTTCAAACCGTTTGAGCGTATACCGGAAATCACCGGTTTCGTCAGGCCCCTTCGGCGTATAGCCGAAGGTCATGATCTGATCCCTGACAAGCTCTGCCTTCTGTCTGTACGGATACGCCACGCAGAAGAAGCTGCTGTGTTCGGGCGATTCCGCGACCACAGTGCAGCGTGCATAATCCGCATACTCAGGATCATTCGGTTTCAGCTCCGGATCAATGATATCACGGATATAGCAGGTGAGTGTGCCCTCCAGCCGGTAGTTGTCATATTCCGGATTCTGGTTCATGATCACATCGCGGTAGCCTTCCTGATAGCCGCTGATGTATTCTGCCGGAGCCTGATCATCCATTTCTGCGCGGCGGAAGGTATAATTGTCGGAGGCTCCCTCTTCGCTGACCTCTTCGGCGCTTCTGAACGGGAACCGGATGTTGTCGATCTTGATGTTGAAGGGATCTGCTTCGATCACCTGTTCGTCGATCGTAAAGCGGTAGGTCTTGCCGGTTGTCAGACTGTCTGCCAGTGCCCGGCTGACATGAATGATTCTTGAATCTGTACCCAGCAGCACATATTTCATGTCGCTGTCCAGCTGATCTTCATAGATGCCGACAACTTTGTCCGTGACTGTACCGGAGAAGATGACTTTGTCCTTTCCGGCGGCGATTGCGGCTCTGGCGGCTTCCGCGCCGGCGTCGTGGCCCTGCTGGAAGCTGTCTGCCGAAGTGCCGGTCTCGGTCTGAACTGTCGTGACATCCGATGTGCCGGAATTCAGAACAGCCGGCACCTTGCCGCGTACTCTGGAGATCAGCACGCCGCCGGTGACAACAATTGCCACGGCCGCGGCAGTTGCAAAGCCGGTCGTGACCCAGCGTGTAATGCGGCTCTGTCTGACAGCTTCAGCCGGCTTTTCCGCAAGTTCTTCCGCAAGGAGCGCCTTGCTGTCGACCGAAAGCCCCGACTCGCGGAGATGCTTGGGCTTCGCTTCGGTAATATACTGGGCGGCGATGCGGGATGTCGCCTCAAACCACTCGTTCTGTTTCATAAGTACCCCTCCTGTTCCAGATAAGTCTGTAATTTCTTTCTGGTTCTCATTAATGTAACGGTCACTTTACTCTTTGTGATGTTCAGGTCTTCGGCGATATCCTCAACAGGCATGAAATACCAGTATCGCTGCACGAAGATTTTCCGGTGTTCCTCAGAGATCGTGCCGAGAAAGCTGTTCAGTGCGTCGCCGAGCGCGTGTCCGTCCACTTCGCGCTCCACATCATCGGAAGCCGCCGGCATGGAGACCAGCTCGTCGAGCGCGATTTCCGCCTCGCCGCTGCTTCTGCGCTGGCGGTGTGCGCCGGTCCAGCGGTTGCGTGCGAGATTGCGTGATGTGGCGGCAACATAGGCGTAGAGATTATCCGGCTTTGCGGGCGGGATGGCATTCCAGAGCTTGATGAGCATATCGTTCACACATTCCTCCGCGTCCTGTGAATTGCCGAGAATGTTGTAAACGATCGTGTAGCAGTATCCGCCGAATTTCTCCTGCGTCTGTACCAGCGCCGCTTCGTCGCGGGCTTCGTACAGTGCGATGATCGCGTCGTCGTTCATGATTGATACCTCCTTGGTGACTTCCGTATGAAGCGCTTCTATCATGACAGACAATATTTCTGCCCGTCTGATTACACGTTATCTAAAAAATTATTTGAGACGAAAAAACAGCCCCGCCGGAAGGGTGTGCGGGGCTGTCTTTATTATACTGAATTTGCGGAAATGTGTCAAGCGGGGTTATGTGCCCAGAGTGCTTTTGCTGCCTGCGAGATACTGCAGCAGGGCTGCGAGGTCGCCGGAGGTGAGAAGTGCATCACCGTCGCACTCCGCGTTGGTCTTGCCCTGTGCCGTGACCGTGACGCTGTCCTCCGCGAGATATCTGGCGAGCAGTACGGCATCCGCGATCTGCACCCTGCCGTTGACATCGACATCACCGGGGAGCGTTTCTTCGGCAGGCGGGTCGTCCGGGATCTCCGCCTGGATGCCGAAGTCGATCCAGAGCGCGACCTGTTCGGATTTCGGCGAAATGGCGGGAGAATCCGTTGCCTGTGCGCGGAGCTGCGCCGCTGTCAGCGCGCCGGTGTAGAGCCGGACGGCAGCAAACTGTGCTTCGGAGCTTCTTCCCGTATCGGGGCAGGCGCCGACCGTCAGCGGATAGTCGGAATGTGCGACACCCGCGGTCGTTCCCATATCGGCGGTCGAAAGGATCTGTCCGTCGCAGTATACCGAAACTGTGTTGTCAGAGGCGTTGTAGATGCCGGCGACCTGATGCAGGTTTCCGACCCAGTTCGAGGGCGTATCCGCGGAAACGCTCCGCCACTGGCCGCCCGCGTAGACATGGAAGTCCAGTCTGCCCGGAACGGCTCTCAGCGCCATGGCGTAGTCGCCCTTGCCGAGGAACATATTGTAGTCGGGATTTCCGGTCGGGATGACCATGACCTCAGCCGTGAAGGACTGCCTGCCCTCCATGACCGGATCGATGACGGAGCCGTAATTGACCGGAACCTTGCCGGACATGACGGTCACGCCGTTTGATTCTGTGAGCTTAGCAGAGGCCGGAACGCTGATCAGAAGCTCGTTTCTGCTCTGATCCTGGATCAGTGTCGCCGCGTTCCGGTAGGGCTTTGCCGCCTCCGCGAGCGCGGACGCCGATGCCTTGTCGGAGACCGGCACGATCGTGAATTCCCATTCATACGGTCTGCCTGCGCTCATGCAGTATTCCGAAAGCGTGGCCTGACCGCAGGTCGCGCTGCCAAGGCCCATCTGGCCGTAATCCACGCTGAAAATCGTTTCAGAGCGCGGGCTCAGCTCGTAGGGGTGATTGACCGGATTCAGATCGGCGGGAGTGAAATGCAGTGCGCCCGCGTTGACTGTCGAGGACGCCGTCACGAGAATGCCGGTGTCATTTGCCGGGTTCTGCACCGCCATCCAGCGGACATCGGTCATGTTGCCGGTTTCATCGACCTTCATGTACGGGACGAAAAGACCGGAAACGGTGTTCTGCCAGACACCCTGAATGCCGCAGGATTTGCGGTCGCAGTAGGTCTCCTCCGGGCCGTTGCCGTACCAAGTGACATTTTCGTATCCGTCAGCGGTTGTCATCATCGAGCCGACGCGGATGAAGTTACCGAGACCGGATCTTGTCGCGTCAACCGTGATCTTCACCTTGACGGCGCCGTTTCCGCTGACTGTGTAATGCAGGGTGACGGCGGTGTTCCCTGCACGCGGGAGCGTCAGGCGGACATCGATCTCCTGCGTGCCGTCCGCGTTTTCCTGTGTGCGGATGCCGGAGACGGACGCGCCGTTCCATGCGCCCTCCCATTTGCCGTCAAAGAGATTCTGATTCTGGTTGCCGCCGTCATTCTCGACGAGGCAGCGCCAGAAATTCGGTGTCGGGCCGGTCTTGAGCAGCTTGACGCCGCCCT
>JAGDBX010000138.1 GCA_018110935.1 Oscillospiraceae bacterium | reverse complement strand
ATAATGGGGCTCCGCCCCAAACCCCGCTCAAGGGACAAATGTCCCTTGAGAATCCCGCTTTGAGGACAAAAATGCCCCCGCCTTTATGGCGGGTGCCGTTGTTTCTGAATCAGGCTGCCGGAGAACGCCGGAGCAGTGCGGGCGGCGGGCTCCCGCCATGCTTCAGAACCGGTACAGCATCAGGTATTCCTCATCTGTTTCGCCGACCGTTTCAAAGCCGAGCCGGCGGTAGAGCTTCGCGGCGCGGTTTGCCTTCTGCACGGAAAGCGACAGCTTTTCGCAGCCCTCCGCCTGCAGCAGGTTCAGCATCGCCCGCATCAGCTTTGTGCCGATGCCGTATCCGCGCCAGCCTGCCGATACCGCGACCGCCAGCGACGGCGTTACATCGTCCAGATGCCCGTAATCGTGCATGACGCGCGTCCAGACGACACCGACGACTCTGCCGGCGAACACAGCTGCCAGCGCCCGGTCATGCGGCTGACTGCCGAAATCCTTCAGATAGACCTGTAGATCGGGCGTACCGGTGATGTCCGGTTCCGGCGGCGCAAATCCGGCAGGAATAAAGATCGCGTCATAGAGAAAATCACGCAGGCACAGATATTCCTCCGGTTTCAGCAGCCGGATCTCCGGCAGCACACGCTCTGCGGGGATCTGCTGCGTGATACAGTGGATGTTGCCGCCGCCCAGCAGAATACAGCGCGCGGAAACAGGCACGACCTCTCGCCCGCGCAGGCAGCCGCGCAGAATTTCCAGCGCACGCGCGTCATCCTCTGCGTATTCCCCCCCGAACTGCGGCACCAGCGCGCAGTCATTCCCGATATAGAAATTGACATAGGACGCGGCAAGACGCTCACCGGGCTCACGGGTGTCCTCACCCTCCGCAAATTCGTACCCTTCGCACTCCGCCGCCGTCACGCGGACAGGCCGGTGCGGTACGGGCAGCTTCACAATGCGGAAATGTCTTCCCTTTGCGTCGGTTTCCTTTGAAAGAACATCATAATCGGCGTGGCACATCGCGTACTGCGGATCAGATTCATCATTGCACCAGCCGAGTACGATCTCAGCGGGCGCTGTGAACGCAGCGATGTTGTCAATATGCTCGTTCGTCTCGTCGTTGTAAATGCCGTATGGGATCCAGACGACCTTTTCCGCGCCGAGATACTCACACAGATACGCGGAGATCTCATCCTTCGTCATCTGCGGGTTGCGGCCCTCGGAGAGCAAACAGGCCTCCGTGACCAGCACAGTCCCTTCTCCGTCTGTGTGGATCGCGCCGCCCTCCAGCACAAAGTGTCCCGCGTCGTAACAGGGCAGACCGAGCGCCTGACAGACCGCCGCCGCCGCCGCGTCATCGTTCTGATAATCGGGATAGAGCCCGTCAAAGCTGCCGCCCCACGCGTTGAACTTCCACGAAACACCGCGGATTTCACCTGCCTGATTCCGCACGAAGGTCGGTGAGGTGTCTCTTGCCCATGCGTCATCGGTTTTGATTTGCAGCAGCCGGACTGACGCGGGCAGCATCGCCCTTGCGGCAGCTTCGGTGCGGTCATCGACCAGCATATAGACCTGCTCGCACTGCGAAAGCCTTGCGGCAATCTCTGCAAACGCCCGCTGTGCTGCAGACGGATCGGTGCCCCATGAACCGGGGCGCGACGGAAAGATCATCACAGTGCCGTGATGCGGCGCAAATTCTGCCGGCATGAAAAAGCCGTCCTGTTTCGGTGTGGTCAAAGCCGTCACCGCCTTTCTGTATGGATCATCCGGCCTCCGGCAACCGGAGATTGATCGCCCCTGCCTTTTGTACGGCAGGGGCATTTGATTATGATGCGGTTTCTGTGTCATCCGAGATCGCCGCGGATTTCGGCATCCACGGCAAACGGACCAGCACCGGCACGCGGAACAGCTTTTCAGCGGGTATTTCCGCGGGCGGTGTGACAAAATCCGGAACGGTCACGCAGGCAACCGGCAGACCGGTCAGTTCGGATAACGCGGCGCATTTCGGCAGGCTTTCCGCGATCATCTCCGCCGTCGTCTCCATGCCGAGATTCGTGTTGTTCACGAGATGCGTCAGCTTCATGCGGCTGGCACGCTCAATGCCGGCCAGATACTGCGCCGCGTCCCCGGCCGTGCGCGTCAGATACCGCCGGAAGGACACGACTGCGAGCATATCAAGCTCACCGGTCTCCGCATAGCTGTTCAGCACATGGGAATAGCGCCCGAGTGCCACGGCGCCGTCCTCATCGCCGCCGACATCAATGATCAGATACCCGTCCTGCGCGGCCAGACCGCCGAGGTCAAACTGCACGCTCGGAATATCGACATTGGTGTTGGCGTAGTCAGGGGCACGCAGCGTGATGCCGCGTCGGGCAAAGGCCTCTTTGAAGTCCGCCGTGCGGAAATACGGGTTCACAAGGTCGAAATCGACGACTGTGACAGGCCGGCCGCTTTTTGCCAGCTCCAGCGCGAGCGCGGCAGAGAAATTCGTCTTTCCGGAGCCGAAATGTCCGGTGACGACCGTGATCTTCTTTGGCTGATACATCATCAGGATTCTCCTTACGGTTCTTCGTTCTGTGCGCTTATTATACCACAGAACGCACCGGAAAGTCAACCGGGGCGGGAAATGCGCAAAAAAAGGAGAACCGCATTCCTGCGGTTCTCCTGCTGAGAATTAACTGAGATGATCCACATACTCCTTCATTACATTGTAGAAGCTGTAATTCGAAGTGATGACATCTTCCATCGTGAATGTGGCACCGCCGTCGATGAACGGGCAGCTGCCGCTGTAGCTGCTGCGGGGCATGAACCCGCCTTTCTCGGTGGTTTTCAGCGGATATCCGCCCATATACGGGCTGTCCGCCTCATTGGCGCAGATGACGCCCTTCACGAGATAACCCTCGATGTATGCGACCCAGTTGGTCTCGCCGTTGCTGTCGTACAGCCGGTACATTCTCTGCATCAGCTTGTCATTCGTCTTACCGGTCGTGTCATCCAGTCTGCCGAGCAGTGCGGAATCGTAATTATCCGTTCCGCCGCTGGGGTCGCTGGTGTAACTATGCTTATTGTCGGGCGTACTATCCTCGAACTTCTTTATACCGTGAACCTTTGTGAGCGTTCCCTCTTCCGCGCAGAGCGCGATCGTCGAGTCACCGACAATCAGCTCATTGTTCGGATAAGCGGGACTGTAGTACTTCAGTCCGTACAGCTCACTCTCCTCGCTTGTGCGGTCGGAGAACTCGATCTCCTGGCAGACCGTCTGCAGCGAGTTGAAGACCACGCGCGCGTCGGCGTTGGAAGCGTTCAGACGGCTGCGGGTGATATAGCGGTTGATCGCGGGAATGAAAACGCCTGCGATGATGGCGATGATCGCGATTACGATGATCATTTCGATCAGCGTAAAGCCGCGGAGAACCCTCTTTCTGGTTTTCATATAAAAACCCCCTTTTTCTGATGTGCAGTGCAATCAGGTGCGGTGGATTGCAAACTACCTGACATTACAGTATTAGTATAGCATATCCGCGGGAAAATGTCAATAGAAAATGAACAAATTGTTAAGAGCGAAGTAGCCAAATCAAAGCCCTGCTCTTCGTGCAATATGCCGAAAACAGACGGCGAAATCATCACAGGCAGACAGAATCCGGAAAATTCGCCAAAAAATGAAGCCGCGCAGCCGCCGGTTTGAATAATATGTGCGGATTTTTTTGTTCTCCGTTATTTTTTTGTCAAAGTGCTTGCAATTCCGGCCGAAATAGTGTAAAATAAAGGTATCATCTTTATTAGGAGGTAATTCCCATGTCTGTTAAAGTTGCTATCAATGGTTTCGGCCGCATCGGTCGTCTGGCATTCCGTCAGATGTTCGGCGCAGAGGGCTATGAGGTTGTCGCGATCAACGATCTGACCAAGCCTTCCATGCTCGCACATCTGCTCAAGTATGACACTGCTCAGAAGGGCTACTGCGGTATCATCGGCGAGAACCTTCACACTGTTTCCGCTGATGACGAGGCCGGCACCATCACCGTCGACGGCAAGACCCTGAAGATCTATGCAAAGGCAAACGCTGCTGAGCTGCCGTGGGGCGAGATCGGTGTGGATGTCGTTCTGGAGTGCACCGGCTTCTACTGCTCCAAGGACAAGTCTCAGGCTCACATTGACGCAGGCGCAAAGAAGGTCGTCATTTCTGCTCCGGCAGGCAGCGACCTCAAGACCATCGTCTTCTCCGTCAACGAGAACACCCTGACCAAGGACGACAAGATCATTTCCGCAGCTTCCTGCACCACCAACTGCCTCGCTCCGATGGCAAAGGCTCTGAATGACTACGCTCCGATCCAGTCCGGTATCATGAGCACCATTCACGCT
>JAGDBX010000137.1 GCA_018110935.1 Oscillospiraceae bacterium | reverse complement strand
GGCGACTTAAGGCGCTGCCCCAAGAACCCGCGAGCTTTTGAAAAAGCTCGACCAAAACTTTTATTATTAGAAAGCCCCCGCCTGACGGCAGGGGCTTTGCTATGCTCATAACGGGATTCTCAAGGGACAATGTCCCTTGAGCGGGGCTTGGGGCAGCGCCCCATTATCAATCATCGCGAAGAGATACCTCATTTTTCCAGAAAAGCCTTCAGCGCGGGCAGTGCCTTCAGCGCGGCTTTTCTGCCGAGCGCGTAGGTCTCACGGAGCTTTTCCGCGCTGTGTGTGGTGTGCTTGATCGGAAGCGCGCGGGGCGGCCGTATCACAAAGATCTCACCGCGCTTTTCTGCCTCCAGCACCTCACGGATCTGCGCGTTATAGACCTCATGGCGGCGCTCCATCGCTTTGATCAGCGCCGGATATGCCCGGTAGACCGTCCGGATCAGCCTCATCATGGAAGACGGAGATTTCTGATATCCCTTCGGCTGTGTCAGCACAACGACATTCCGCGTATATCCCTGTTCCCTGAAATACCGGAGCGGGATCGAATCCGTGATGCCGCCGTCGAGCATCGCCCGCCCGCCGACACGCACGATCCTTGACGCGAGCGGCATGGAGGCGGATGCCCGCACCCATTCCAGTTCTCTGCCTGAAAGCGTCTTACAGCGGTGGTAGACTGCCTCTCCCGTTTCCACATCCGTGCAGACGATGTGATACGGGATGCCGCAGGTCTCAAAGGTCTTGTGGTCAACCGGATCCAGCTTATCCGGCAGCGTGTGGTAGCAGAATTTCGCGCCGAACATATCACCGGTCAGCAGAAGTGAAAACAGACTGCAGAAGCGCGGATCCCAGCGGTATTTCAGACAGTACCGCAGCACGCGGCGCGGCTGATGCGTCACGTAATTGCAGCCGAAGGTCGCGCCGGCGGAAACGCCGATCATGCCGTCCAGCCGGATGTTTTCATCCATCAGGACATCCAGAACGGCGCCGGTGAACATTCCGCGCATCGCACCGCCCTCAAGGACAAGCCCCGTTTTTTCGTTCATTACAGTATTATCTCCTTTATCACTTTTTCCAGGTCATCGGCGAGAACAGCAGGATCATCGGGAAGATCTCCAGTCTGCCCGCCAGCATATCAAAGATCAGAACACACTTTGAAAGCGGCGAGAACAGCGCGTAGTTCTCGGTCGGGCCGACTGCGTTGAGGCCGGGGCCGATGTTGTTCAGTGTTGCGGCAACGGATGTAAAGTTTGTTGTCAGATCAAAGCCGTCCAGTGAGACGATCAGGAGCGAAACGATGCAGATGAGGATATAGCAGAACAGGAACGCGTGGATCGTGCGGATGGTCTCCGACTCGATCTGCCGTCCATCCATGCGCACCTTGCGTACCTGTCTGGGGTGCAGCATGACGCGGAATTCGTTCCGCATATTCTTGCCGAGCAGGATCATGCGCGAGACCTTGATGCCGCCGCCCGTACTGCCGGCACACGCGCCGATGAACATCAGAAGCACCAGAACGGTCTTGGAGAGCGAGGGCCAGAGATTGAAATCGGCGGTGGAAAAGCCGGTGGTCGTGATGATGGAGCCGACCGTGAAGGACGCATGGCGCAGCGTTTCTCCCGTTGTATCGAACAGATGGCGGGCGTTGAGTGTAATGGCGCCGATCGCAGCGGCGATCAGAATCAGGTATACGCGGATCTCGGTGTTGAAGGCCTCCTTCAGCTTGCCGGAGAGCAGCAGGAAATAGCTCGTGAAATTAACGCCGAACAGGATCATGAAGACCGTGGCAACGATCTGCGAATAGGCGCTGTAACAGCCCATGCTCGCGTTCTTGACTGAAAATCCGCCGGTTCCGGCTGTCGCGAACGAAATGTTGATGGCCTCAAAGCAGTTCATTTCTCCGGCGGCAAGCAGGATGAATTCCGCAGCCGTCAGGCCGATATAGATCAGATAGAGCAGCAGCGCGGTCTTGCGCACGCGCGGCACCAGCTTGCTGACCGACGGCCCGGGGCTCTCCGCACGCATGATGTGCATATTGGATGCACCCGACAGCGGCAGGATCGCCATAATGAAGACCAGAACGCCCATGCCGCCGATCCAGTGCGTGAAGCTGCGCCACATCAGCATACTGTTCGGCAGCGCCTCAACATTCGTCAGGATGCTCGCGCCGGTCGTCGTGAAGCCGGAAACGGATTCAAACAGCGCGTCAATAAAATGCGGGATACAGCCGTCGATATAGAACGGCAGCGCGCCGAACACGCTCATGACGATCCAGCAGAGAGATACGATCACAAAGCCGTCTCTCGCGTAGATATTGCGGTTTTTCGGCCTGACCAGCGCGATCAGGAAGCCGGCAGCGACACAGCACAGCGCAAGCGCGAGGAACAGCCAGAGCTGCTTTTCGCCGCAGAGGCCGGCAGTCAGTGCCGGAAGGCCTAAAAACACGCCCTCAAACGCCAGCAGAATGCCGAGCACATAGATGATCATCCGTATATTCATAGCGGTTTACCGTGACGCTCTCCCTTCAGCGCAGAATGTCGGTGATGTCGTGCATTCCGAGATGATCTGACACGATGACAACGGAATCGCCGTCTGCGATGATATCGTTTCCACGCGGCAGAATGACCTTCCGGTTCCGCACGATCGCGGCAACCAGGACGCCCTCGCGGAATTTCAGATTCATCAGCGGGATGCCGATGACGGGAGAACCCTCCCGCACGGTGAATTCCGCGGCTTCGACCTTGCCCTTGATGATCTGGTAAAGAGTTTCGACATTGCTGCCGATCGTGTTCTTCATCGCACGCACATACCGCACAATGATGTCCGCCGTGATGTTCTTCGGATAGATCACGGTGTCGAGATCGAGCCGCCCGATCACATGGTCAAAGTCAATGCGGTTGATCTTTGTGACGATCTTGCCGCTGTTGACGGTCCGCGCAAAGAGCGAGAGCAGAATGTTCTCCTCATCGAGATTCGTCAGCGAGACAAACGCGCCCGCCTTGTCGATCTGCTCCTGCATCAGCACTTCCTGATCAGCGGCATCCGCGTTGATGACCGTGACGCCGGAAAGCTCATCGGACAGCGCATCCGCACGCACGGGATCCTTTTCGATGACCGTGGCCGCGATGCCGGATTTTGTGAGCATGTTGCAGAGATAATGCGTAATGTTTCCGCCGCCGGCGATCAGCGCGTTGTGGACCGGCGAGGCCTTGTAGTTGATCTTGCGGAAGAAATTGAAGGCGTTTTTCGGCTCCGCGATGATGGAAATGACATCCTTCCCGCGGAAGATGAAATCACCGGACGCGATGAACGCCTCATCCCCGCGCTCGACCGTGCAGACCAGCACATCGCAGTGCAGCTTGGGCTCGATCTCGCGGATCGCCATGCCGCAGAGGGGAGAATCCTCCGGCAGCTTGAATTTCAGCAGCTCGATCCTGCCCTTGACAAAGGTGTCGATCTTGATCGCGGACGGGAAGCGCAGCACTCTTGCGATTTCGGCAGCCGCAGCGTATTCCGGGTTGATGATCATGGCGAGGCCGAGCTCCCTGCGCAGGAAATCCGCGTCCTCGCTGTACTGCGGACTGCGCACGCGCGCGATCGTCTCGCATTTTTTACCTGCCTTTTTCGCAAGCAGGCAGCAGAGAAGATTCCGCTCATCCGAGCCTGTGACCGCGATCAGCAGATCGGCGTCCGCGATGCCGGCCTCCTCGAGAACAGCGCGTGACACGCCGTTTCCTGTTACGGCCATGATGTCGGAGATGTTTGCGGCAGCGGAGACCTTGTCCGCATCGAGGTCGATGACCTTGATGTTGTTTCCGGGCTCATTCAGCTGCTGTGCCAGCGCCCTGCCGACCTTGCCGAGCCCCACAATAATGATATTCAAAGCTGTTTCCTCCGTGCTCAGAAGATATCGCTGTCAGTCATGCCGTTCCGCGTCATTGTCAAAGGTCTCACAGAAGCGCGCCGAAAAGGACGGCTGAACGCCGGCGGCGTAGAGATGCCCTGTGTCGCCGAAGGCGGAGATGCGGAACGAAGCGGTCCCGCGCCGGCGCTCCTCCGTATAGACCGTCGTGACCGAGGCAGGCGCCGCGGCAAAGCCGTGCCAGAACTGCATCGGTGAGATGCCGGTCAGATGTGCGAGAATCAGGCATTCCACACCGAAATGGCAGAAAAATGCCAGTGTATCGGTGTTCGGGCGCTCCGCGCGGTAGATCATGCCGTCCCGGACATAGCCGTGTGATGCGAGCAGTGTGTCCATTCCGCGGCAAACGATTTCTGCCTGCCCGCCGACATCGTGTGCGCGCATGATCGCGGTATCGCACCAGCAATCCTTGTCATAGTAGCGCGGTTCCTGCGTCCATGCCGCGGGGAGCCAGTCCCACGGAATCCGGAAGTCGCCCGTGTCCGGGTGCAGGATCCTCGCGTGGAATTCCTGCAGCCACGGCAGCGTCACACCGGTCCTGTGCATGGCGTCCAGCGTGTATTTTGCCGTATCCTGCGCCCGGCCGAGCGGCGAGAGATAAAACGCGTCGATCTGCTCCTTGCAGAGGCGCTCCGCGGCAAGCGCGGCCTCCCGGTGTCCCGCGGGCGTCAGCGTGTCGTGCTCATAGTCCGGATCGCCGTGCCGGATGAACAGCAGCCTCACAGCGTTTCCGCCTTCCGGACAGCATCTTCCAGCGTCATGCCGTAAAAATCGGCTGCGGCAAAGAGCCTGCCGGAATTCGGCTGCTCAATGAAAGCGCCGACGATCACGCCGGGGATCGCCGATTCCGGTGCGTTCGGAGCTGCCGGCCCGCCGAGATCCGTTCTGCACCAGCCCGGATCCGTCAGGTTGACCGCAACGCCCGTGCCGACGAGCTTCGAGCCGAGATCGACGGTCACCTTGTCAAGCGCGGCCTTTGAGGCGGAATAACCCGCCTGCTCCGGCTCCAGCCGGATGCCGCTTGTTGTGTTGACGACTCTGCCGAAGCCGCGTGCGATCATCTTCGGGATGAAGTGATAGCAGAGCATCATCGGCGCGACCGTATTGATCTGAAAGCTCGTTTCATAGTCGCTGACCGGTGTCTGCCAGTAGTCTGTGCGGTAGGCGACCTGCACGCCCGCGTTGTTGAGCAGCACATCGACCGGTACATCGAGTGCGTCGATCTCTGCAGCGGCCGCACTGACCGATGCAGGATCAGACAGCTCACAGGCGATCTGCCGCACCGATACAGTTTCGGAGAGCG
Organism: Oscillospiraceae bacterium; assembly: GCA_018110935.1. Lineage (GTDB taxonomy): Bacteria > Bacillota > Clostridia > Oscillospirales > Ruminococcaceae > Firm-04. The sequence goes on along the minus strand of JAGDBX010000137.1, from coordinate 7,654 downwards.
CCGCCGCAAGCTCTGCGGTGTGCGATCTGTCACGGCTCAGCAGGATCAGATTGCAGCCTCTCTCTGCAAGTGCCTCTGCCGCGAGTTTCCCGATGCCCCGGCTCGCGCCGGTCACCAGTGCCCATTTTCCGGATAGTGAAAGCATATTCAGTTCCCCTCTTTCTGCGGTGTCTCTTTTTGACCGCAGTTATATTGTTCTATTATACCACAAAACGGCCGGATTTGCAAGTGCTGTTCCGCGGCTGAACGCTGAGCGGCGCAATAAACGGGGAAGTGAAAGCAAAAATAAACTACTCAAATCGGCGTATTTATGATACAATCAAAATGCAGCCCTGACAGAGGGGGAACTGTTCGGGTATCATCATACGAAAGTGAGGATCATCACCGAATGAAACACAGCAGAATCAGAGTGCTCGCCGTGCTGGCTGCCGCAGCCTGCACCATGAGCACGGCAGCGGGATGTGCCGAAAAAAACAGCACACCCGACAGCAGCACGGAGTCCACGGCGCCGACGCTGGCTGAGCCGCAGGTTTTCAATGAAAACATCACCGGCTCCGCAGACGGCTACGACTATGAGCTCTGGAAGGATGAGGGAGACACCACATTCACCGTTCAGCCCGGCGGCGGGCAGTTCTCATGCGAATGGGACAATATCAACAACGCGCTCTTCCGGCGCGGCCAGAAGTTTGACTGCACCAAGACCTATCAGGAGCTCGGAAACATCTCAATCAATTACGGCGTGGACTATCAGCCGGACGGCAATTCCTACATGTGCGTCTACGGCTGGACGAGAGAAGAGCTGATCGAGTATTATATCGTCGAGACTTGGGGCAGCTGGAGACCGCCCGGGGCGCCGTTCGCGATCGGTACGGTCACGGTGGACGGGGCGACCTATGACATCTACAAGACCATGCGCTATGAGCAGCCGTCGATCGACGACACCCAGACCTTCGCGCAGTACTGGAGCGTGCGGCAGACGAAGCCGCAGGGCGACGGCACGAAGCTCGAGGGAACCATCTCTGTCTCCAAGCATTTTGACGCATGGAAGAAATGCGGACTGGAGCTCGGCAAAATGTACGAGGTCGCGCTCAATATCGAGGGCTATCAGTCAAAGGGCAAGGCAGAAGTCTACAAGAATGAGCTGACGATCTCGGAGCCCTACACAGAGGCGAATGATATCACGGTCACGGTGGATGCGGAAGCGATCAAGAAGCTCGCGGAATCGGAATCCGACACGCCGGAAACGCCCACAGACGCCGGCTTCTTTGAGATCGGATTTGAAAACGGCAAGGAAGGCTGGATGGGCCGCGGCGGCGCGCTGGTCACGGTCGACAAGGAGAAGGCCGCTGCCGGTTCGCAGTCGCTGTTTGTCAGCGGCAGAACGGACTACTGGAACGGCGCGACGATCCCGCTCAGCAGCGATGTCTACAAGCCGAATGAGTCATATCACTTCAAGGCGCAGGCGATGCAGCAGAGCGGAAAGACCGTCCAGATGAAGATGACGCTGCAGTACAACGACGGCGGCACCGAGAAATACGACGAGATCGCGCTGCTGGACGCGCCGGACGGCGAATGGATCACGCTGGAAAACAAGGCGTACAAGATTCCGGACAACGCGACCAAGCTGCAGCTTTATGTTGAGATCACGAACAGTCTCGCCGATTTCTATGTCGATGAAGTGACTGCTTCGGAAAAGGCAGAATAAAGCGGAAACGGACGGAGCATTCATTCTGAATCCGCCGGAGATCCTTTAGCTGTTATAATGACGATGCCCCCGCAGCGCGGGGGCATCGTTTTTATGCTTGCTTCAGAAGTGAGACGGTCTGTCCGGCGGTTTTCAGGACTCCGTCAGTCCTGTTTCATCCCGTTCTCAAACAGATTGTCCTCTGCGTTGGAAATATGCTTTGCGGTGAGCTGCTCGGCAAGCTCACTGTTATGTGCCTTGATCGCGTCTAAGATCGCCCTGTGTTCGGCAACGGTCTTTTCGGCTCTGCCCTCCGTCTGCACGGAGATGTCGCGCGCTTTCTTGATGTAATTGTGGAAATTGGAAAGCGTGAAGCGCAGCGGGCGGCTTCTGGAGGCGTCATAGATGATCTTGTGAAAATCGCCGTCCAGCTTCCAGATCTGCTCCGTGTCATTTTTCAGCAGATAAAACTCCTGCAGATCGACGATCTGCTCCAGCGCGTGCAGCTCCTCTTCCGTGATGTTTTCGGCGCAGAGCCGTGCGGCAAGCCCCTCGATCCGGATGCGGATCTCATAGATATCGTGGATATCCTTCTCGGTGACGCCCACCACGACTGCGCCCTTGTTCGGCACGCTGCGCACAAGGCCCTCCAGCTCCAGCTGCATGAGCGCCTCCCGCACCGGCGTGCGGCTGATGCCGAGCTCTTTGGAGAGCCGCAGCTCGTTCAGGCTGTCGCCGTCTTTGTATTCCCCGTCCAGAATGGCGTTTTCGATCGCGTTGAACACCCGGATCCGCAGGGAACGGTCATCTGTTTCCAGCAGCATATCAGGCCCTCCCCGTGATCTCGGGCAGATACTGTTCCGTCAGCTTTCTGAGCTCGTCATCGCTGATGACGGTCACGCGCCCGCCTTCATATTCCCGGTCTACCCATGCCTTGATCTCCGCGACGGCAGGGTTCTTTTTATCCACACGGCGCGCCGGCGGAAGCATATAGAAGCTGTTGATCCAGCCTGCGATGCCCGCCAGTCCCGAGGAAGCGCTCACCGACACATACGGCGGGCGGCCGAGCAGCTTTTCGGTGTCGAAGATATTGTAGATCTCCTCATCCTTCATCAGACCGTCGGCGTGAATACCCGCACGGGTGACATTGAAGCTTCTGCCGACAAAGGGCGTCATGGGCGGCAGATCATAATGCGTTTCTCTGACAATATAATCTGCGATCTCGGTGATCACCGATGTGTCCATGCCGTTGAGCGTGCCCTTCAGCGAAGCGTATTCAAACACCATCGCTTCCAGCGGCACATTGCCGGTGCGCTCGCCGATGCCGAGCAGCGAGCAGTTCACCGCGCCGGCGCCGTAGAGCCACGCAGTCGCTGCGTTCGTCACACCCTTGTAGAAGTCGTTGTGGCCGTGCCAGTCCAGCATATCGCTCGTAAAGCCGGCATAGTGCTGCAGGCCGTAAATGATGCCCGAAACGCTGCGCGGAAGCGCCGCGCCGGGGTAAGGGATGCCGTAGCCCATCGTATCGCACGCGCGGATCTTGATCGGCACGCCGCTTTCCTCCGAGAGCTTTCTGAGCTCGATCGCGAACGGCACGACAAAGCCGTAGAAATCGGCGCGGGTGATGTCCTCAAAATGGCAGCGCGGATGCAGGCCGGCCGCGATGCATTCCTTCACGATGCCGAGGTATTTGTCCAGCGCCTGCTGTCTGTTGAGGCCCATTTTATTGAAGATATGGTAATCGGAGCAGGAAACCAGAATGCCGGTCTCTCTGACGCCGATATTCCGGACCAGTTCAAAATCCTGTTTACTCGCGCGGATCCATGTCGTGATCTCCGGAAATTCATAGCCGAGCGCCATGCACTGCTCCAGCGCCTCCCGGTCGCTCTTGGAATACACAAAGAACTCTGTCTGCCGGATCATGCCGTTTTTGCCGCCCAGACGGTGCAGCATCTTGTAGAGATCCACGATCTGCGCCGATGTGTAGGGCGCGCGGGACTGCTGCCCGTCGCGGAAGGTCGTGTCGGTGATATAGATCTCCTCCGGCATGTTCATCGGCACATGGCGGTAATTGTAAGCGACCTTCGGCACCTCCGAATACGGAAACATCTCGCGGAAGAGTTCCGGGCGCTCTACCTCCTGCAGCTCGTATTCGTAGGTATCGAAATCAAGCAGATTCGTCCGTTTGCTCAGACGGATATTCGGCATGGTATGGTTCACAGCAGCCACTCCTTTTCTTTCAGCCGGCTGATTGCCCGTGATCCGGATCATCGGCCTGTATAACTGTATCGTTGTACGATTGTATACAATTATACACCATGCCGCTGTATTTGTCAAGACGGCAATTTGAACAAATCGGAGCGGGGTGACAATGCCGATCTTTCCGCAAAATAAACCCCGGCCGGTGTGCAGCATACCGGCCGGGGTTCGGAAGATGCAGTGAATGCGCCGTATCGTTCAGTCAAATGCCCGCAGGGAATCGACGATCGGTTCCTTTTCCATGCGCCGGAGCGGGATGACGGTTGCGATCAGCGCGACAGCCAATGCGCAGACGCCCGCTATGAGAATCATCGGAATGGGCTTTGTGTAGGTCAGTCCGAGCTGATCTGCAAGCTCCGGCAGCCCGATCTCATTGACGAGACTGCGCATTCCGAAGATTGCTGCCGAGGTCGCTGCGATTGCGCCGAGGATGCCGCCGATGACGAACTGCACGCATTCGCAGAGCATCAGTCCGCGCATCTGCTTTCCGGTCATGCCGACGGCGCGCATTCCCGCGAGCTCTGCCCTCCGGTTCAGAATTCCTGTTGTGATGACATTGATCATGCTGACCACCGCAATCAGCGAGATGAGAATGCACAGCATCCGGACGGTGGTATCAAACGCCGAGACACCGGATTCGAGGATACGGATGCCCGCATAGCTATCCTGATTTATATTAAACCGCTTGTCGGATTTCAGATAGCTGACAGCGCTGTCATAGGTGTTGTCATCCCGGATATCTGCCATGATTGTCATATCTGCACTCTTCGTGACAAAATGACTGATTGCTTCATACTCATCAAGCGGGGCGATGATGCGGAATCCGTTCGCCTCCATAATGGCATCCACTGCCGCATTTCCGTCCGGAACGGTCAGCGGACCGAATACGGACAGCGTGACTTCATTGTATTGCTGCTGTGCGTCTGTATAGATGGGCTCTTTTTTTGCAGCATTCCAGCCGGTGCAGTAATCAATGAAGTATTTCTCCGGATGATCGGGCTCGTTCTGATGCTCTTCCTCGTACTGCCGGATTGCCTCCGCACGCTGTTCCTCCGTCAGCGGTTCTATCTTCATGACAGTCAGCGTCAGCTTGCCGTCCTGAATCGGCAGATCGCCCTCCTTGTAGTGATATCTGCCGCCGTTTAACAGGGCATATCCGCCGTGCTGCCGGAATTCCTCATAGGACATCTCCGGCTTGCCGTCAAAGAATCTGTTGTAATCCTTTTCGTTCAGATACAGCATGACGACGGTTGAGGTTTTACTCTCGTTTTGAGCCTTTTCGTTTTTGACTTTTCCGAAGGTTTCGCAGAGCGGACGAACATGCTCGAAATAACCGGTTTCTTCGAGCTCCTTGACCAGTGCTGCCCGTGACGCATCCGAATCGTCATCGGCGATGCCTTTGATTTCCAGATCGTTGATGATGCCGGTGTAGCTGTTTGCCTCCGCCACGACAAGGGTGCTGATATTCCGGTAGGCATCGGAGGCGTATGTAACGGATGCGATCAGCGTGATCGAGGCTGCCAGCGAAACAAGCGTGACGATAAAGCGCTTCTTGCTTCTGCGGACATTTTTCGCGGCGAGATTGCCGACCCAGCCAAAGAGCAGCCCGAAAACAGAGTGCTTCTTGACCTTTTTGATCTGCGACTGCGATGCGCGGATGGTTTCGATCGGGGCTTTCTTTTTCAGCATCCGCATCCCGGTGCCGTAGGCGGAGAGGAAGACCCAGAGCGCGCCGGTCAGGGCAGCCGCCGCGAGACTGACAATGCCGACGCGGAAGCTGACATCCAGCAGGCCGTCAGTGCCCCACCGCCAGCGGATGACCTTTGTCGCCAGCACCATGCGGTAGGTCAGGTAGGCAAGGCCGGTGCCGAGCGCCAGACCGATCGGCAGACCGATCAGAGAGAGCAATCCCGCTTCATGCGTGATGATGCGCACCGCCTGCTTTCTCGTCGCGCCGACGGACTGCAGCACGCCGAACTGCCGTTCCCGCTCCTTTGAGGAAATTTCAAAGGCAGTGTCGATGACCATGCGCAGGCACATTGCCAGCAGGATGACCAGTACAAAAATCAGCGAGAACAGCAGTGCCATGGAATATTTGCCTTCTATGCCGATATAGTCAAATTTCATCAGCAGATAGTTCGGAAATACTCTGCATCCGCTGACATCGCCGATCAGTGCCGAGATTGGCTGATACTGAGCGTTGTCTGCTTCCTTCCACTTGAATTTGTAGTCAATCCAGACGGGCTTTGCATCCGGATCCGGTACGGCAATGCCGGCCTTTTCGAGCACTTCCGCCCGACTGAGCGGTTTGTCTCCGGGTGCCTGCTGTGCTGCATAAAACAGCTCCAGCTCTTTCAGGTCGCGTTCGGAGTAGCCGTCGATCTGGTGATAATAGTTCCATACCGCGGCTGCGGTGGATTCGGGTGTATAGCGGGTTGTGCCTTCCTTGTTCTGTTGCATGCTCCAGAATTCCTCCGGATCGAAGGTGCCGCAGTCCTTGACAGCGGGGTCTGCCCGGAGCTGATCGAGCTGTGCCTGTGTAAAGGCGTGGGGGGAGCAGACGACATAGTGGTGCGGGAAGTCTGTCCGGACGATATGTGCCCGCTGGGAGGACAGCATGGTTTGTGCGAGGACGAAGATCATCGTCATCATCGCCGCCGCGATTGCAATGGAGCAGACCGTCAGGATGCTGTGCCGCTTCTGCGCCGAGATATACCTGCGGGCGAGCTTTCCTTCAAATGCCATCGGTCTGCGCCTCCTTATCGGCCTTTGTCTGCGGCCTGCCGGTTCTGCCGGTCAGTTCATCGCGCAGGATCCTGCCATCCTCGATCGCGATCACGCGGTCGCAGAGCAGCGCGATGTTTTCGTCATGCGTGATGATGAGCATCGTCTGGTTGAAATCATGGTTCAGCTTGCGCAGAAGGCTCATGATCTCGCGGGAGTTCTTGGAATCAAGGTTTCCGGTCGGCTCGTCCGCGAGAATGACGCTCGGCATATTGAACAGTGCTCTCGCGATGGACACGCGCTGCTGCTGACCGCCGGAAAGCTGGGAGGGCAGATGGTTTCTGCGCTGCAGCAGTCCCATCTGGTCGAGCATTTTCTCCACATCCTGCTTCTGCGGTTTTTTTCCGTCCATGATCATCGGCAGTGTCATATTCTCCTCAGCGGTCAGCACGGGGATGAGGTTGTAGAACTGGTAGATCAGCCCGACCTCACGCCGCCGGAAGATCGCAAGCTGCTCATCCTTCTGTGCAAAAACATCCTGATCGTTCAGAAAGACCTTGCCGGAGGTCGGACGGTCAACAGCGCCAATGATGTGCAGCAGCGTCGATTTTCCGGAGCCGGACGGTCCGATGATGGCAGTCATTTGCCCCTTCGGGACGGAGAAGGACACATCATCCAGCGCGCGGACCTCGTTTTCTCCCTTTCCGTAGATTTTTGTCAGATGCTCCATTCGCAGCAGATCCATAGTGTACCATCCCTTCCGCGGCAGTCAGCCGCTGTTTTGCTGATCTTATTATAGCACGGGAAAGTGACTTTTCCGTGACTCTAGTATTACAATTCTGTCACTTACAGATGCTCCGCGCGGATAAAAGGTATCGCTCCGCGATGATTGATAATGGGGCGCTGCCCCAAACCCCGCTCAAGGGGCAGTGTCCCTTGAGAATCCCGTTATGAGCATAGCAAAGCCCCTGCCGTTCGGCGGGGGCT
>JAGDBX010000136.1 GCA_018110935.1 Oscillospiraceae bacterium | reverse complement strand
GGGCATCCAGCTGTTCAAAGCGGTCTGTGCGGATATCAAACAACAGCTCCACCTGCTCGCCGAAGCTGCTGCCGGCATCCGCAATGCCGTATTCGGGCAGCAAATAGCTGACCTTGCCGTACATCCCGTATTCGATGGCAAGCCGCACGCGGTATGCCTCACGGTAGCGGAGCATTTCTGCCGCCTGCACAGCCTGAGCCGCCGCTTCTGTATAGGCGCGTGTCAGGCCGCTCGCTCCGAGCAGCACACCCCCGAAATACCGCGTCACAATTACGCAGACATCGGTCAGCTCCGCCTTCTGCAGCACGCTCAGAACCGGTATTCCGCCCGTTCCCTGCGGTTCGCCGTCGTCGCTGTACCGTGATACATCACCGCTGCGCAGCCGGTAAGCCCAGACATTATGGCGTGCCTTGTGGTGCTTCGCCTTTACGCTTTCGATCAGCTGCTGACAGTCCGCGGTGTCCGTTACCGGAAACAGCTGTGCGATAAACTCAGAGCGCTTTTCCGTATAGGACGCCTCAACGGGCGCAGAAACGGTTGTGTATTCGATCATGCTTCCTCCTGCGGTTCACTGTACCGTCAGCGTAAAATCTTCCGTTTCGCACGTCAACAGCCCGGATTCGTTGGACATCGAGTTGATTTTCGGGCTGAACTGATAGGTCGTGCCGGCCTTCGCGTCCTCCGGAACATCAAAATAGCAGGTGAACAGAATGCCGTCCGCGGTCAGGCTGCCCGCATGGATGCCGCCCATGCCGATCGAACCGGCCTGCTGATTGACATAGCACTTGACATTCAGCCCACTGGCTGCTTCACCGGGTGTACACTCCGCCAGCAGGGTTTCAGTTGTCACACAGTTGAGTGCCGTGTCATAATGCAGCGTGATGCCGATCATGGAATAGCCAGTATTGTTCCGGATCTTCACAGGTACAGCCACATGCTTTTCCCCAGCGGAGGCTGTCAGTGCGTCGCCGTAAACGGTCATGGCTGTGGGATCCGGTTTATCCGTATCATCAGTGCCGGATGAATCGGCTGTGCTGACCGAAGCTTCAGAACTGTATGTTGAGTCAGACGGAGCGTCCGACGGCTGCGTTCCGGTTGCTCCGGTCTTCTCAGCCGAAGCGTCGGAGGCAGATGTTTCCGTCGTTTCTTCCGCTGCGGAAGAATCTTCGGTCTGCTGGACTTCAGAGGAATTCTGTGAATCGGATTTGCTGCACGCGGTCATGGGAAGTGAAAGCAGGAGTGCAGCGGCGCCTGCTGTCAGTAAACGGTTCAGATTGATGTATTTCATTCAGGAGATGCTCCTTTCAGTTTCCGGCGGCACAAAGAGAACATTCCGATACACGGAGCCGTTCGGGAGCCGCCGCAGGGACAGAACAGTTATGCGCGGTTCCGCTGCAGCGATCTCCAGCAGCTCCGCGTCGGGCAGTGCCGTTATGACAATAAAAGCAGATGCGCTGTCATGCTGACAGACCTGACGCATCAGTGCCGGAAAACGCCCGCTGATCGTGACAGGCAGTGCGGCTAGGAGCCGCAGCATGCGCAAAGAGCCGTCCGCGCCGGTATCCGGCAGTGTTTCAACCGGATTATCACCGATTGCCGTATTGGCGCAGAATCGCACCGGAATGCGCCGGACAGCCGCGTCATGCAGAACGGCGGCACAAAGGCGGATGCCCGCCTCACATAACCTTCGGTCAGATGTCTGCTCCCGGTCGGTTTCCCGCGTCTGCACATTGAACAGAACGGTCACGCCGGGGGATATCGTTTCGTGAAACTGCCGGATCATCGGGCTGCCCATACGCGCCGTCGCGCTCCAGCAGATGTCACGGAGCGGATCGCCGTCCGCATAGGGGCGGATGCCGCAGAATGCAAGGCGGTCCGGCATCAGGCTGCGCTGTCTGATGAGATCACCGTTCATCTGCTCCGGCAGCGTGTCCGGCAGCGAGATCTCACGCACGGCCGGAAGCACACGGATGGCCGCTTTCGCCTCCGGAAACGGCTGTGACAGCTCGCCGGAGCCGAACAGGTCAGAAAGGATCAGCACCGCGTGAGAAACGGTAAACTCTCCGCGCCTTTTGCAGATGACCTTCCAGCGGCGTTCGATTTTCTTATAGGGGCGCAGAGTAAAAAAGCTCGATACAAAGCGCGTTTCGTCCGCAACAGAAGACTGCTTTGAAGCAAATTCCAGCGCGGCTGACGTGGTCAGCTCCGCTTTGACCCAGGGGAGCGGAAGCAGCTTTGCGCTGCAGATGGTTTCGGTCAGATAGACTGTGTCTCCCTCTGTGACTTCGTCTTCCGAAAATGCGAGCGAATAGGTCAGATTTGAAAATCCGAACCGCCTGAGCAGTCCGGCGGAGAGCCAGATTACCGCGCCGAGCAGCAAAAGCAGCAGAAGGACGATCATCCCTTTTTCACCTCAACAGAGCGCAGCAGTCCGTCGATCAGTTCGCGGACACCGCGGCTGTCTGCCATCAGACCGCCAGCAGGGTGCAGACGGTGCGTGCAGACGGCCGGAAATACGGCCTTGATATCATCCGGCAGCAGATAATCCCGCCCCTGTACTGCGGCGTTTGCCTGTGCCGCGTGGCGCAGAGCCAGCACGCCTCTGGTGCTCAGTCCGAAGCGGAGCTGCGGATGCTTTCTGGTCGCGTCCGCAAGATCGAGCAGATATCCGAGTGCCGCGGGCGAAGCCGATACGGTTCTGACAGCCCTCTGCGCGGCACAGAGTGTTTCCGGTGTTGTGACAGCCGTTACGCTGTCAAGCGGATCGGCATTCTGGCGATCATTCAGAACAGCAAGCTCCTGTTCGCGTGCGGGCTGTCCCATTTCCAGACGCATGAAGAAACGGTCAAGCTGTGCCTCCGGCAGCGGGAATGTGCCCTGCAGCTCAATCGGGTTCTGTGTCGCAAAGACAAGGAACGGTTCCGGCAGCGGATAGGAACTGCCGCCCGCAGTGACCTGCCGCTCTGCCATGCACTCCAGCAGACCGGACTGCGAACGCGGCGCCATGCGGTTGATCTCATCCGCGAGCAGGAGATTCGTGAACACAGGCCCTTTGCGGAACTGCATCTGATGCGGGCCGTCCGGCTGCTGCACGAGCATTTCATAGCCGGTGATATCGGCCGGGAGCAGGTCGGGCGTACACTGGACACGGCAGAAATCGCAGCCTGCCGCTTTCGCAAACGCCTTGACCAGCGTCGTTTTTCCGGTTCCGGGCAGATCCTCCAGCAGCACATGGCCGCCGCAGAGCGCCGCGAGTATCATGCTGTGAACGGCGCTGTCTGCGCCGAGAATTACGGCGGATACAGCTTTTTTCAGCGATTCTGCGAGTGCGGGAATATCCTGAAGTGTGATCTGTTGTTCTGCCATGTGAAGACCTCCCTGTATGAATGATTGCTAACATTATAGCATGAATTTCAAAGTATGTCAATGAAGCGGCGGTATTCAGCACGGATTTGACTTTTCTCCGGTTTCCGGTTATAATAACAGTATCATAACAAATCAATGAAAGGGAGTGCGGATGTGCTGGAAGTAACGCTGCCCGGGACCGGCGGGACCATGCCGCTGAAAAACCGCTGGCTGACCTGCTGTCTGCTGCGGCATGAGGGCGAAACCGTGCTGATCGACTGCGGCGAAGGCACGCAGATCGCCCTGCGCTGTGCGGGGAAGACCGTGCAGCGGCTGAAGCTCCTCTGCTTCACGCATTATCACGCCGACCACATCAGCGGACTGCCGGGGCTGCTGCTCTCCATGGGACTGGACGGGCGGACGGAACCGCTGACGCTTGCCGGTCCGCGCGGTCTGAAACGCACGGTGGACGGGCTGCGCGTGATTGCACCCGAACTGCCTTTTCCGCTGGAATATCTTGAACTGGACGGCACGGAATCGTTTTCCGCAGCCGGCCTGACGGTCGAGCCCTTTGCGGTCAGCCATACCATGCCGTGTCTGGGCTATCGGTTGACACTTCCGCGCGCCGGAAAATTCGATCCCGAAAAAGCGCGGAGAAACGCGGTCCCGATGGCGGTCTGGAGCCGCCTGCAGAAGCAGGAGACCGCCGAATATGACGGCATCGTATATGATCGGAGTCAGGTGCTCGGCCCGCCGCGCGCGGGCATTTCCGTCACCTACTGCACCGATACGCGGCCTGTTCCCGCACTGCTGCAATATGCCGACCATGCCGATCTTCTGATTCTGGAGGGGATGTACGGCGAGGACGACAGGCGCGGCAAGGCGGTCGAAACGCGGCATATGCTCTTTTCAGAGGCAGCGGCCGCCGCGCGCGACGCACATGCGAAACGCCTCTGGCTGACGCATTACAGCCCGTCGCTTCCGAATCCGCAGGATTATCTTGCCGATGCACGGGCGGTTTTTCCGCAGGCGGAATGCGCTGCGGACGGGCAGAGCATTGATCTCAGTTTTCCGGAGGATTAAGCGTGTTCCGTGCATTCCTGAAGCGCCCCTGCTTTTCGGCTGTGAAAAGCGGGGGCGTTCATTGTTTTCTGTCATTTATGATATTTTTATGAGGAATCATGCCGAATGCTTGCAAAGCACCGGGAAATATGTTATAATGAATTCGTTGTATCCGTATTGACATATGCCCCGCGGCAGCTGCGCCGGGGTGGCAGCGGCAGATCGGAATCGGTACGCTGTGTGCGGAGTTTCTGATTCTGTCAGATTACAAATTATTCAGGAGATAATCGACATGGAACAGACCGAAGTTTTTTCCGCGAAGCAAGCGGCCGCCTGCGCACAGGATGTTCTGAAAGAGGTGCAGCGCGTTGTTGTCGGCAAGGATCTGATCATTCTGAAAGTGCTTCTGGCAGTGCTGGCTCGCGGCCATGTACTGCTCGAGGATATGCCGGGTGTCGGAAAAACGACGTTGGCACTGGCTTTTTCAAAGGCACTGGATCTGGACTACCACCGCATCCAGTTCACACCGGATGTTATGCCGAGCGATGTGACCGGCTTCTCTGTATATCAGCGGGAGACCGGTGAAATGGAATTCAAGCAGGGTGCGGCGTTCTGCAACCTGCTGCTCGCGGACGAAATCAACCGTACATCTCCAAAGTCGCAGTCTGCGCTGCTTCAGCTGATGGAGGAGAGTGCCGTAACAGTGGACGGCACGACCTACCCGATGCCGCAGCCGTTCTGTGTGCTCGCGACACAGAACCCGACAGGCTCCGTCGGCACGCAGATGCTGCCCGAATCACAGCTGGACCGCTTCATGCTGCGTCTGCACATGGGCTATCCCGACCTCAGCAGCGAGGTGCAGATCATGCAGTCCCGCAGCACGGTCAATCCGCTGGACGATGTCAAACGCGCGATCTCCCGTGAGGAGCTTCTGATCCTGCAGGAGACGGCGGCACAGGTCTTTGTGGATGACACGATCTATCATTATATTGCCGAGCTTTCCGCCGCCACGCGCCGTCATGAGCTTGTGCGTCTCGGCGTCAGCCCGCGCGGCTCGCTCGCGCTGTGTTCCGTGTCGAGAGCAGTTGCGCTCGTGCGCGGCAGAGATTATGTGGTGCCCGATGACATCAGCGTCATCATCCGCGAATGCTTCTCGCACAGAATGCTGCTGAGCAACCGGGCGCGTGCCGAAAACATCGAGGCGGAGGACATCATCAGCGAGATCCTTGCCGCTGTCCCCGTTCCGCCGCTGAGAAAGGCGGAGCAATGATTTTTTCCAAGGTGATTTTTGCCGCTCTGCTTGTTGTTCTGATCCTGTTTCTGATCCTGTACCGCGGTGTGCTTTCGCTTCAGCTCCTGATTTTTGCCCTGCTGTTCGTACTGATTCTCCGTCTTCTGCTCTGGCGGCTGTCAGAAAATGTGTCCGTTCAGCTCAAGAGCAGCAAGCGAAAAGTGCGCAAGGGCGAATCCTTTGACTGGCTGCTTCTGCTCCGGAACCGCTCTTCGATTCCGGCAGTGCGTGCGGTTGCAGAGCTTGAATACCGCAGTACTCTGGCGGGCGTTCCGCAGAAGCTGATGGTCGAGCTGCCGGTCAGGCCGAAGAACACCCAGCAGGTGCGCATGAGCTTCCATGCGGCGACCAGCGGCATTATGGAAATGAAGCTGGACTCTGTCCGGCTGTATGACCCGCTCCGGCTTTTTTCGGTCAAAAAAACACTGCACGACAGCGCACAGCTGATTGTTTATCCGGAGCCTGCCGTTGTACCGGACTGGCTTCCGTCCGCGCCGGAAACAGACGATTCCCCCGAGTATTCCAAGGTCAAGCCCGGCGATGATCCGTCCGAGATCTTTGATCTGCACAAATACCGTGAGGGCGACGCGATCTCCCGTATTCACTGGAAGCTGAGTTCCAAGCTTGATGAGCTGATGGTCAAGGAATTCAGCCTGCCGCTTATCGGGCAGCATGTGCTCCTGCCGTTTTACTGCATGACATCTGAGCAGCCTGCCGCTGCGATCCGTCTGGACGCGATGCTTGCGCTCATGAGCGGCGCGGCGGAGCTTCTGACAGACGCGGAATGGCAGACCTCTCTGATGATGATTCAAAAAATGGAAGCCGTTCCGTTTTCGGATATGGACGACTATTATGACACGCTGACATCGCTTCTGCGGTCAGAACCGCTGCCGCAGGAGGAAGCGGAAACCCTGATCGGTAAGATCTTCCGCCTGCAGGAGACTGATCATCTGCGGGACAGTCTGCTGATTTTCATGCCGACTCTGGATATTGCGCTGCTTTCGCAGCTTTCCGGTCTTCAGCATCCCGAACAGGTGACCGTTTTTGCTGCCGTATCGAAGTATGAGGAGCTTCCGCCGGATATGCTGCTGCCGTTCCCGCTCGTCCGTGCTGATCTGGACGATCTGCTGCCGGAGTGGGAACGCGCAATGCTTTCTGATGCCCCCGGGAAGAATCCCGCGCCGAAAGGGGGAGAGGCGGCATGAACCTGCCGGACAAACACGCGGAAAATCAGCGTGAGAGCCGCGTGCAGTATAATCCCGCAACACTGCTGCTGCAGGAAAATGTGTCGATCTCTGTCCGTGACCAACGGAGTATGCCGCATCATCTGCTGCGTCTGCTGCTGTCCCTTTGCGGCCTGATCGGCTCGTTCTGGTGCTTTGACGGCTTCTTCCATCCCGACTGGAATCTGAAGCTGATCTGTCTGTTTCTGGTCGGATTTGCCGCTCTGACGCGGTTTCTGTACCGCAATTCCCGATACGGGACACTTTTGCTGCTCGGTGAGACGGCTGCGGTCTGTCTTGTGCTGCTGCGGTTCATGGAACCTGCCGCGGAGGGCGCGTATTCACTCTTCCGGCTCATGTCGCAGACCGTCCTGAAGGATCCCTTTACGCATGATCTCCCCGGCCATCTGTCAAACGGATGGAGCAGCCGTCAGATGATCATGCTGGCGGCAGTCACGATCGCCGCGCTGCTGACCATTATCACGGAATATGCCGAAAACTGCCGCTTCTGTTTCCTTCTCCGGTTTCTGATCACCTTTATGTTCCTGGAAACAGGCCTGTATTTCGGTCTGGAGACAAATCCGATCGCGGTGCTTCTGCTGATCGCATACTGGATCGGTTCACTGGTCATCAGCCTTTCCGCCGAGACCAGACGCCGCGGCGAACGGCAGCAGCGCTCCGCTGTCCGCGACAAAACGATCTCTGTTGTGGCGGGCAATCCGCAGACTGCCGCTGACTCCGCGCTTGCGCTTCTGCTTGCGGTCACTGCGGTTCTCGGGCTGGTCATCGGCATCGGTACAACGCGCTATGTCCGCTCTGAGAGCCTCAACCGCAAACGCACGCAGATCATGGAGGCTGTCAGAAATATCACGATTCACGACCTGACCGGATGGCTCAGCAAGATCGACCTTGGCGACGGGCCGAATGTCATCTCTGATGAGATCGACCTAAAGCACAATTCCGACCTTCATTTCAACGGCAGCATCGTCATGGATGTCGAGGTGGACAATTCTGTCCGCAAGGATGATTACTATCTGCGCGGAATGGTGCGCAACGAATATACCGGTGAGGGCTGGGCCTTAAAGCGCGGCAGCTATAAGCGCGTCCGCGATCTGCTGAAGGAGCTTGCCGACATGAACCGGATGCCCCAGACGATCTGGCATTCCGATTATTCTTACGAGTACCGCGGCGAAAGCGGCAAATTCCCCGTTGTCAACTGGAATATCCGCACCAGAAAATCCGAAGACAGAAATTATCTTCCGTATCAGGCCTTGATGCCCGAAAACGCGAAATATTCCTATGATACGGAAATCAAGCTGGACAGCCAGAAGCAGTATGATTTCATGACGATCAACAATGCGGCGATTGACTGGGACAGAATGTCAGTTTCTGAACGTGCGTCCAATGATCCGAAGATTTCCGAATATGAGCGCTTTGTCGAAGAGGAATATCTGAACGTTCCGGACAATGATGCCATGCGGCGCATCAAAATGGACTTCAGTTCACAGTATTATATCAACGGCCAGGATCTCGGTTCAATGCTGAACATGATCCGGAACTATATCTGGGATCATGCGACCTATGACACTGCTCCCGGCGATTTCCCGAATGACCGTGACTTTGCGGAGTATTTCCTGTTTGAAGGACACCGCGGCTACTGTGCGCACTATGCTTCCGCGGCAGTCCTGCTCTGCAGGATGAACGGGATCCCGGCGAGATACGCGCAGGGATATGTTGTCTCAGAGGATGATTTTGTTCTGAAGAATCCGGACGGCAGCAAGTATACGATCCCGGTCCGTGATCACCGTGCGCACGCATGGGCTGAAATATACGTCAAAGGCTTTGGCTGGGTGCCCTATGAGTTCACAGAGGGCATTGAAGGACAGTGGCGCGACAGTGCGCCGGAGCAGACCGCCCCGCCGCAGAACACCACGACCGAGACCAGTCTGACCACGACGACACGCACGACTGCCGCTTCTGCGCAGACAACCGAGGCTGTCACCACGGCTTCTCCTGCCGGAACATCCAGAATCAGCTTCCGTCTGCCGGAATGGGCGAAAAAGGCGCTGAAAGCGGCTGGTATTACCGGTGCGGTTCTGGCAGTGATCATTCTGATTGTTCTGCTGTGGCGCGCATATCATTTCAGAACTGTTCAGCGAAGAAAGGATGCCATGCGGCAGAAGGACGCAAACCGCGCCAGCGGCGCATCCTATGCATTCCTGCTCCGGCTGCTGAGAATGCAGGGGATCCAGCAGGGGAATGCCCTGCACGGCGACTTTGCGGAAACTGCGGAGGAAGCCTGTGAGCTGCTGGATGCCGGTAAGCTGGCCAGAGCTGTTGATGTGCAGCAGAAGGCAGTGTTCAGCAAAGAGGGCGTCTCTGCGGAAGAAGCCGCAGAGCTCTGCAGCACTGCGGAGCAGCTTGCCGAAGTCATGTTCAGTCAGGCAGACAGGCGGCACCGTCTGCATCTGCGCTGGTTCAGACATATCGTGAAATGAGCAAAAACAGATCCCCCCGCCGTCAGGCGGGGGGATCTGTGTTTACACGAAAATCCGGACAGACAAAGCCCCCCGCCGGACGGCGAGGGGCTCCTGAAGCAAATGCTTATTTCGCGGAATCGGACTCCGCAATGGACTTGAGCGCGGTCGTCAGACCGGCAAGGCCCTGAATCTCGCTCGGGATGATGATCTTGGTCGATCTGCCGTCTGCGGCCTTTGCGAAAGCTTCCAGAGACTTGAGCTGGATGATCTTGTCGGTCGGCGCAGATGCATTCAGCATTCCGAGCGCCTCAGCCTCGCCCTGTGCTTCCAGCATTTTCTGCTGACGGACAGCGTCCGCACGGAGCAGCATGGCCTGCTTTTCCGCCTCAGCGGCAAGGATCTGAGCTTCCTTATCAGCCTGCGCACGAAGGATCTTCGATTCCTTTTCACCTTCTGCAACAAGGATCGCGGACTTCTTTTCACCTTCCGCCTGCAGGATCTTCTCACGGCGTTCACGCTCTGCCTTCATCTGCTTTTCCATCGCGTCCTGAATCTCGCGCGGCGGCAGAATGTTCTTAAGCTCCACACGGTTGACCTTGATGCCCCAGCGGTCGGTAGCCTGGTCAAGGATCGCGGTGATCTTGGTGTTGATGACATCACGGGAGGTCAGTGTCGCGTCGAGTTCCATCTCACCGATGATGTTTCTGAGCGTTGTGGCGGAGAGATTCTCAATCGCCGCCATCGGGCGCTCCACGCCGTAGGTGTACTGTTTTGCGTCCGTCACCTGGAAGAACACGACCGTGTCGATCTGCATGGTGACATTATCCTTTGTGATCACAGGCTGCGGCTTGAAGTCCACGACCTGCTCCTTGATGGTCACGACCTTGACCACATGGTCAAAGAACGGAACCAGAAAATGCGGGCCTGTGTGCCATTCCTGATAGAAGGAGCCGAGACGCTCCACGACATAAACGCTTGCCTGCGGTACGATCTTGATATTAGCAATGATAACGATCGCGATGATGACGACAAATACCAGAGCGGCGATCAGGGCGCCGTTTCCGAGAGATGCAAAAGCAAATGCACTGTTCAACATAATAATTTCCTCCGTTTTCAATTATAATGAGTATTGGCGGTCAGTTCCCCGGTGCGCGGCGGACGATCAGCTTTGCGCCGTCAACATGCGTCACCGTTACGATTGTCCGGGCCTCAAGTATTTCGCCTGTCTCAGAGACAGCGATCCAGTCCACACCGTTTGTGCGGACGCGGCCCGTGCCCATTGCAGCGTCGACCGTTTCGATCACAACTGCCTGTTTTCCGATGTCCTTGTCAGCGTTCATCGGCGGGGTCTGCTTCACGCGCAGCTTTGCCAGGAACGGTCTGGTCACGAGCAGGAGCAGCAGCGACACCAGTACAAAAACGCCGAGCTGACCTGTGAATCCGAGATCGGCAAGCGCTCCGATGAATGCACCGACCGCACCGATTGCGAACCAGATGCTGACCAGCTGCATGGAAGCGACTTCCATCGCAACCGCCAGCACAAAGATGACACCCCAGAAAATCAAATATCCAACCATCGGCTCCTCCTTTCCGTGCAGGCGTGCCTGCCGCAAGCTTATGGTTCTATTCTATCATATCTGCGAACAAATTGCAAGCGGCAAAATATAACAAATTCTGCTGGCAAAATCGGATTTCCGCCGATTTTTGAAAACTCCTCACCCGTGCGATGCCGGAACGCGCCGCTGCTCCTCTCTGCAAAAGCGGCCTTTCGAGCTGCGCTATTGTGCAAAATCTGCGCTGATACGGAAAAAAGCGCATCCGATGCAGCCTTTGCTGCCTGCGCGGAAAATGGATTTCCGATTTCACGCGATCTCCCGTTTGCTCCTGTTTTCGCGCGCTTGCGCACGGCTGTCTGAAATACCGTTCGTGCGCTGTACAGAACATACAAATTCAGACAGGCAGAAATGTTCAAAACGACAGTTTTCTGCGGAAATGCTTGATGAATCGCCGCCCATGCGGTATAATAATAGCATACAGAAGAAAGGAAACAGCCATCATTCCTTATGCACACAGAAAGGGGTGCCAGAACAATGTCTGATAAAACGATTACCTTCTCGATTTCTGAAGAGCGCGAAAAGGAAATGAAGCGCATACTGCACACTGTCTATGACGCGCTCCGTGAAAAGGGGTATAATCCGATTAATCAGATCGTCGGCTATATTCTGTCCGAGGATCCGACCTACATCACCGTACACAACAATGCAAGAAGCCTGATCCGGCACATCGACCGGGACGAGCTGATGCAGGTACTGGTGAAGTCTTATCTGTCCGAATGACGGACAGACACCGCAGGGAGTAAAACGCCGAAGGGCACGGAACGGACAGTTCCGTGTTCTTTTTTTTGATGCCGGAGTCTGCTGAAACTGCGGCAAGCGGTACTTGACATTCTGCGCAAATTGTGCTATAATATAAAAATTCTGATAAAATTTGTTCAGCAGATGGAAGTGGTAAATCAGAAAAGCAATTTTAGAAAACGAGTATGTAAGCCATCCGCTTTAGAAGCAGGAGTAACAGGCAGGGCGTCATCAACATCATATCATTTAAGTATGAAGCAATCTGCAAAATATGAGGCCGGAAGTAGAAGAGTCCTTGTTTTGACCGGATACTACAGCTAACCGAAGGGGGGATTTTAAATGAAGTATCTTGCACTTTTACTCGCAGCCGTTCTCTGTCTGACCGGCTGCCGAGAAAACTCATCCGAACAGAATTCATCCGCTCCGGAGACAACCGGAACCGCCGCGGCGGTCTCTGACACCGCTGCCGCAGCGGACAGCACCGCGAAGCAAAGCGAAACACAGACGGAAAGCACAACCGCCGCCGCGGGCGTGCCGTCCCGCATTGCCTTTCAGGAGCTGCTTGCCGACACAGGCGCCGCGAAGCTGACCGGCTTTGCGGACAGCATTGTCGCAGCATATGTGCAGCTGATCACGGAAAATGCACAGCCGGACGGTGATTTTACAGCGTTCGGCGCAGCGAAGCAGCTCAGCGATTACCTGACCTATGCGGCATCAAAGGAGACGACGGGCTGTACTGCGGATAATCCGTATCATCTGGCAGAGGTTCAGACGGAAAACCGCGGGAGCTGGATTCTGGTAAAGGGCTTTCTGGAAACAAAAAACAGTCGGAACGGTGTCTGCACGGTGCTCATCGGCGAACGGGACGGAGATGCGGTGCTGCTGGATCTCATCCGGGACGCGCAGGACTCCGCCGACCTTCTGAACCGCCCGGAGCAGGTTCAGTCACCCGTTCCGGATTACTGGTCAGACGCCGCAAAATGGCAGCCGCTGATGCAAAAGCTCAATCTGAACGGATAAATCAGAAAGACACAGAGTGAAAACAGCTCTGTGTCTTTTTTAGGTCAGCATTTCCCGAAAATGCGTCTGCAAGGCTTGACTTTCGTGCTTTTTTGTGTTAAAATGGAAAAGTACGGCAAAAAGCCGGAACACAATCTGAAAGGACGCTGAATCCTCATGCCGATTATTGACATTCTGGAGCGCAATGCCGCGCTTTACGGCAACGATACGGCTCTTGTTGAGCTGAACCCCTCCATTCTGGAGCCGCGCCGTATCACATGGAAAGAATATGAACTCATCGAGCCGCGCCGCCCGAATTACTACCGCCGTGAGATTACATGGAAGGTCTTTAACGAGAAGGCAAACCGCTTTGCACATTTCCTCATTTCCCGCGGCGTCAAAAAGGGCGATAAAGTCGGCATCCTGCTGATGAACTGCATTGAGTGGCTGCCGATCTATTTCGGTATCCTCAAGGTCGGTGCGCTTGCCGTGCCGCTGAATTTCCGTTATTCCGCTGACGAGATCGAATACTGCGTCGGGCTTGCCGAGATCTCCGTTCTGGTTTTCGGGCCGGAATTTATCGGCAGAGTCGAAGAAGTGGTCGATACCGTCGGCAACGACCGGATGCTGCTCTATGTCGGACAGGGCTGTCCGAGCTTTGCAGAGAGCTACGATCAGCTGACAGCGAACTTCCCGAGCAATTCGCCCGCGATCTTCCTGACGGACAACGATGATGCCGCGATCTACTTCTCCTCAGGCACGACCGGCTTCCCGAAGGCGATCCTGCACAATCACGAGAGCCTGATGCACTCCTGCAAGGTCGAGCAGGCGCATCACGGCCAGACCAGAGACGATGTGTTCCTCTGTATTCCGCCGCTTTACCACACCGGCGCGAAGATGCACTGGTTCGGCAGCTTCTATGTCGGCGCAAAGGCGGTGCTGCTGAACGGCATTTCCCCGAATGTGATTCTTGACGCCGTTTCGACCGAGCACTGCACGATTGTCTGGCTGCTTGTGCCGTGGGCGCAGGATATTCTTGACGCGATCGAGAGCGGAAAAGTCTCTCTGAGTGATTATGAGCTTTCCCAGTGGAGACTGATGCATATCGGCGCACAGCCTGTTCCGCCCAGCCTGATCACCAGATGGAAAAAGTATTTCCCGAATCACCAGTATGACACGAACTACGGTCTCAGCGAGTCCATCGGACCGGGCGCGCTTCACCTCGGCGTGGAGAATATCCATAAGGTCGGCGCGATCGGCAAGGCGGGGTACGGCTGGGAGAGCAAGATCATTGACGAAAACGGCGATCCCGTCCATCGCGGCGAGGTCGGTGAGCTCTGCGTCAAGGGACCGGGCGTCATGACCTGCTATTACAACGATCCGGAAGCCACCGCCGCGGTCCTGAAGGACGGCTGGCTGCTGACCGGCGATATGGCGCGCGAGGACGAGGACGGCTTTGTGTATCTCGTTGACCGCAAGAAGGATGTCATCATCACCGGCGGCGAGAATCTCTATCCTGTCCAAATCGAAGACTTCATCCGCTCCAATCCGAAGGTCAAGGATGTCGCCGTGATCGGTCTGCCGGACAAGCGTCTCGGCGAGATCGCAGCCGCGATCATTTCGATCAAGGAGGACTGCACCTGCTCCGAGGAGGAAATGGCAAAGTTCTGTGAAGCGCTGCCGCGCTACAAGCGCCCGCGCAGATATATCTTTGCAGAGGTGCCGCGCAATCCCACCGGCAAGATCGAAAAGCCGAAGCTCCGCAAAATGTACGGCTCCGACCGTCTGATTGCAGATCAGAACGAGTGCTGAGCAGGGGAGTATCTGCCGAAAACGGATCATTTCCGCCCGACCGGTTCAGAGCCGGCCGGGCGGTTTTCATATCGGCTGTGAAAAAACAGGCAGATGCCGCAATCGCACGGCATCTGCCTGTTTCTTTTGTATTACGCGCAGGTGATCAGGCCTTGCCGACAGAGCCGAACAGCTCCATCTTCTCCTTGACCTTTGCCTTGATGGCCTCGTAGCCCGGAGCGAGCAGCTTTCTCGGGTCAAAGCCCTTGCCCTGCAGGTCCTTGCCGGCCTCAATGTAAGCGCGTGTTGCCTCCTGGAATGCCCACTGGCACTCGGTGTTGACATTGATCTTTGCGACGCCCAGAGAGATCGCCTTCTTGATCATGTCGTCCGGAATACCGGTACCGCCGTGCAGAACGAGCGGCATATCGCCGGTCTTCGTTTTGATTGCCTCGAGTGTATCGAAGCTCAGGCCTTCCCAGTTCTCCGGATACTTGCCGTGAATGTTGCCGATGCCGGCTGCGAGCATGGTCACACCAAGATCTGCGACCATCTTGCACTCATCGGGATCCGCGCACTCGCCTCTGCCGATGACGCCGTCCTCTTCGCCGCCGATGGAGCCGACCTCTGCCTCAAGGGAGATGCCGAGCACATCACAGGTGTTGACCAGTGCGGTCGTCTTCGCGATGTTCTCCTCGATCGGATAGTGAGAGCCGTCGAACATGATCGACGAGAAACCGGCGTTGATGCAGGCCTTGGCGCCCTCGAAGGTGCCGTGGTCGAGATGCAGCGCGACCGGAACGGTGATGCCCAGGCACTCGATCATGCCCTTGACCATGCCGACAACGGTCTTGAAGCCGCACATATACTTGCCCGCGCCCTCAGAAACACCGAGGATGACCGGAGAATTCAGTTCCTGCGCGGTGAGCAGGATCGCCTTGGTCCATTCGAGGTTGTTGATGTTGAACTGGCCGACCGCGTAATGGCCGTCTCTTGCCTTGTTCAGCATCTCTTTTGCAGATACCAGCATTGTAATTTCCTCCTGTATGTGAATTGCCCGCGGCGCTGCCGCAGAGCGGTGATTTACACCACAGAATATTATACACGATTTCGCGTCAAATTGCAAGGGCTTTTCCGCTGAATAAGCAGAAAAACAGCGGGCGGCGACAGACTGGGGCGCAAGGCGCGGAAAAAACTGTATAAAACAGCCAATAAGCGGAGCGCGGGGTTCGGAGCGGGGAAAGGATCCGGCGATGAAACAGGTAAGTTACGGGCGCTGTGTTCACAACATATTCACAAAACAGCAACATAACAGAAATAACTTTCCGCTGAAGCAGAGGTTCTGCGGCAATTCGTATTATTGCTTTTTGTCTATTGACAGTATAGTTATATCGTGCTATAATGATAGCATAGCGAAAAGTAAGATTTTTCGCCAAAAATGATAGACTGACTATCACAGACCGGAGAGAGGGGGATGCCGCCCGCAGAAGCCTGATATCATTCCTGAACGCGCCGGATTTCCGGCAAAACAATTCATTTCTACCACAGGAAGGAGTAAAGTGATGGAAACAACCAGAAAACATTCTCTTCTCGGCAAAGTGCTGCGCGGCGGCGCGGTGCTTGCAATGGCGGCAATGGCGCTGCCGATGATCCCCTCTCTGTCCGCGGAAGCAGCAAATTACGAGCTGTATGTCGGCGGCGTACAGGTCACAGACACGAACAAGCGTGATATTTTACCCTCCGACGCGCCGGGCGTGTTCTCCTACAACGCGTCAACCAAAACGCTGACGGTTTCAGGTGATTACACTTATGACTACGGCCCTGTAATCGAAAGCTATATCG
>JAGDBX010000135.1 GCA_018110935.1 Oscillospiraceae bacterium | reverse complement strand
TCGAAAGAGACAGCGATGCAGTTTGACTTCAACGGCGACGGCAATCTGGACGCACGCGACGCAACTCTGCTGAAACGGATGATTCTGAAACAGAAGAAGTGAAATAACGAAGCCCCCGCCTGACGGCGGGGGCGTGTGTGTCCTCAAAGCGGGATTCTCAAGGGACACTGTCCCTTGAGCGGGGCATGGGGCAGCGCCCCATTATTGATCATCGCGGAGCGATACCTTTCTGCCCGCGCGCGTCTTCACGCGTATCTCGCATCGCGGAGCGGCTGCTCCCAGAAGATCCTGCCGCCGGCCTCTGCGGCGGCTTTGTCCGCCTGTTCTCGGAAGGTTTTCAGCAACTCAGCCTCCCGCTTTTTGGAGCGTCTGCCCTTTGCCTCGTAGACCGTCACCGTTTTCACGGCGTCATAGCTGACGGCGAAATCCTCCTCATCACGGTGCGGAAAAAAACTCACGCTCACGTCATAGCGGATCTCCCCGCTGTCTGAGACCGCTGTCAGCATCACAGATGCCCCTTTGCGCGGCACACCCGCATATTCACATTCTGCTGCAAAATACTGCTGATACACATCAATCACTTTCATCTGACTTTCCCCTTTCTGTGCCGTTCATCCGGCGTTTTCGCTGTCATTATACCGCATTCGGCGGGATGTGTCAAGCGTCTCCGCCGGTTTTATCCGGTACAGGGCGCTGTCATTCCGCCGCCCGCGTGCAGAATCCGCAAATGTAATGTTGCAAAACCGGAAAATATGTGTTATAATAGTAAAGCATACCCCAAACCGGCAGCAGGCTCAGTCCGAAGCCGGAATCCTAAAAAACCAATGAAAGGACACTCAGCAATATGGCAATCAATGACTCTGTGATGAGAGCTCCCGTCAGCAAGCCGTATCTCATCACCAGAAATCAGGCTCTGCGGATCTCCGCATCCAACTTCACACAGTTTATGACAGAAAGCACGGTGTACGGCGTTGTTGTCGATATCCCGATGTCTCCGTCGCTGATCACCACGCTTGCGTGCTATATCAACGGCGCCTCCAACCTGTATTTCAGCCCCGGCGGTGATTATTCCGGCGCGGCGCAGCGGTATCCTGGCGTTGTGCAGACGACCAGAGCGCTTGTCTCGAGTGCGGCAAAGTATGTCGAAAAGGCGGAGCGCGCCGCCACGCTGGAGCTTCCCAACGGCAGGATCCACTTTGCGTATATCCTGACCACCTCCGGCATTTACCGTCTGGTGCTCAATCCCTATGATCCGAACCGCAGCGAAGACGACCGCCTCTTTATCGCCCTGTATCAGCGCGTGATGAACGAGCTGCGCGGCGCACAGATGAAGGATAAGGCCGCGGGCATCGACCCGAAAGCGGCTATTCAGTAAAGGAGCCTGATACCATGTCCGAACAGACAGCAGAAGTCAAGAAGCAGCGTATTTTCAGCGGCATTCAGCCGACCGGCATTTTCACGCTGGGCAATTATATCGGCGCGATCCGCAACTGGAATGCCCTGCAGGATGAATATGAGTGCATCTACTGCATTGTCAATCAGCACGCGATCACCGTCATGCAGGAGCCGGCCGAGCTGCGCGCGAACACGATGCGTGCCTATGCGCTGATGCTCGCCTGCGGCATTGATCCGCAGCGGAGTGTTGCCTTTGTGCAGAGCCACAATCCGAACCACGCGGAGCTGAGCTGGGTGCTTTCCTGCTCCACGATGTTCGGTGAGCTGAACCGCATGACGCAGTTCAAGGACAAGAGCGCAAAGCACGCCGACAACATCAATGCCGGCCTGTTCACATACCCCGTCCTGATGGCCGCCGATATTCTCGCGTATAACGCCGACCTCGTACCGATCGGCGCAGACCAGAAGCAGCATCTGGAGCTGGCACGCAATATCGCCGTGCGGTTCAATCAGCGCTTCGGCGATACCTTCACCGTGCCGGACTGCTATATCCCGAAGCAGGGCGCGCGCCTGATGTCGCTGCAGGATCCGACCAGAAAAATGTCCAAATCCGACGAGAACGCGAACGGCTGTGTCTATATTCTCGACGACAAGGACACGATCCTGCGCAAATTCCGCCGTGCCGTCACCGATTCCGGCTGCGAAGTCTGCTGGGGAGAAGGCAAGGACGGCATCAACAATCTCATGAGCATTTACAGCGCCGTCACCGGCAGGACAAACGAAGAGATCGAAGCGGAATTCAAGGGCAAGGGCTACGGCGACTTCAAATCCGCCGTCGGCGAAGCGGTCGCAGACCACCTCGCGCCTGTCCGTGAGGAGTACGCAAGACTGAGCGCGGACAAGGCCTATCTGATGCAGTGCATGGAGACCGGCGCGGAGCAGGCAAGGCGCATCACACGCCGCGTTCTTTCCAAAGTATACCGCAAAGTCGGCTTTCTGGAGCTGAAATGAGGGTGTTTGCTTTGTGCTAAATCCACAAAGCGCGGATTTGAATAACTCCCAATTTTCAACTATGCACCGAAACTTTGAAAACTGACCGAAAAATGCTTGATTTTTCGGATAAAATGAGGTAAAATTGATACGATATGGTAACAAGTCAGGAAACACTGGACGCACTGCGTGAATGTCCGCGCTACGGGCTGGATGAGCTCGTTCAGATCGTACAGGTGCTGCGCAGTGAAAACGGCTGTCCGTGGGACAAGGAGCAGACGCACAAAAGCATCCGGCAGGATCTGCTGGAGGAATGCTACGAGGCCGTTGAGGCGATCGACATGGACAGCGTTCCGAT
Source organism: Oscillospiraceae bacterium (assembly GCA_018110935.1). GTDB lineage: Bacteria > Bacillota > Clostridia > Oscillospirales > Ruminococcaceae > Firm-04. The sequence continues at coordinate 3,499 of JAGDBX010000135.1, read as the reverse complement.
GCTCCGTGAGGAGCTCGGGGATGTGCTGCTGCAGGTCGTGTTCCACTGCCAGATTGAACGCGAACAGGCGCACTTTACCTTCGACGACATCTGCGACGAGGTCTGCCGCAAGCTGGTGGTCCGCCATCCGCATGTATTCGGCAGCGTGCAGGTGAAGAACAGCGAAGAGGTGCTCAAAAACTGGGACGCGATCAAGCAGGAGACCAAGCAGCAGACGACTGCCGCCGAAACGCTGGAGAGCGTCTGCAAGGCGCTGCCGGCACTGATGTACGCGCAGAAGCTCGGAAAACGGGCCGGACGCGCGGGCATGGACTGGAGCAGCGCGGAAGACGCGTTTCAGTATATCCGTCTGGAGACGGATGAGCTCGAAGCCGCGATGGCATCGGGCGATGAAGAAGCCATTTCAGAGGAGATGGGCGACCTGCTCTTCTCCTGCGTCAATACGGCGAGACATCTGCATCTCGACGCCGAAACTGCCCTGCGTGCGTCGGCGGATAAATTTCTCCGCCGGTTTGCAGAAACTGAGCGTCTCGTGAAAGCGGACTGCAAGGAAATGTCTGAGCTGCCGCTGTCCGTTCTGGACGAATACTGGGCAAAAGCAAAAGAGAAACTTTCGTAAGACAAAGGAAATCCAAATCAGGGGTACTGACGATTCAGCGCAGACACGATTATTAATTCGGTTTTCGCTGCCGCAACAGGCAGAAAACACATACCAAACAGAGAACATATTTGGAGGATGTTAACAATGACTAAAATCGAATTGATCACCGCTCTGGCGCAGAAAGGTCACTGCACCAGAAAACAGGCTGACGATGCGCTTTCTCTCGTCACATCCGTTCTGATCGAGTCCCTGATCAACGGCGAGAAGGTTCATCTTTCCGGCCTCGGCACATTTGAGATCCACGAGCGCAAGGCGAAGGTCACAAAGAACCCGCGCACGCAGGATCCGATGATCACGCCGGCCAAGAAGGCACCGGCCTTCCGCGCATCCAAATCACTGAAGGAAGCTGTCAATCAGAAATGAGACTGGATAAATACCTTAAGGTATCAAGGCTGATGAAGCGACGGACAGTCGCGAACGAAGCCTGCGATGCCGGCAGAGTTTCTGTCAACGGGAAAATTGCAAGAGCGTCCTATGAGGTCAAGGTCGGCGATCTGATCGAAATTGTCCTCGGACAGAAAACAATGCGTGTCCGTGTTGCCGCGATCGCTGAGCATACGCTCAAGGAGGATGCGGCGGCGCTTTACACGATCGAACCGTAAGAACTGAAAAAACCGGCACGGAGCATTCACGGCTCCCGTGCCGGTTCTGTTATTCTGATGCACGTCCATGCTTCTGTCAGGCGGGAGAGCGGCCACGCGGCGTTTGCGGGACTGGTGGAAGGAAGCCGCACGGCCGGAATACCGGTCTGCTTCTGCTGATGTTTCTCGTAGTATTTCGCCGCAGTACCGCCGTTGACAAAGATCTGCCGGACCGGTGCCGCGGAGAGGATCACGGAAAGATCGTTCGGGACAACATTCCGGATGCTGCTGTCAGAAGAACCCGTGATCTCGCAGCTTGCGATCACATCCCAGAGCGCGATGCGGTTTTTGAGCAGAAACGCCCGCTTTTCATCAACCGTCTGCGGAACGGCACAGTCAAAGACCGCGGCGGTCACGCGCCAGAAGCGGTTCTGCGGATGTCCGTAGAAAAAGCGCTGTTCGCGCGATCTGACAGACGGAAAGCTGCCAAGGATCAGTATCTGCGATGCCGCGTCATAAAGCGGCGGAAACGGATGCAGGACTTTCAGACGATCACCCCCGATCAGCAGCCCCCGCCGTCAGGCGGGGGCTTTTCTGTATCCTGAATATCATTCCGTCTGGGCGGCGTTATCTGCCGATTGCGGTCCGCAGTGCGCGGACCTCTTCGGTCGTCAGATCCCGCCACTGCCCGGGCTTGAGCATGCCGAGCTTGACCGGTCCGATCGAGATTCTGCGCAGACGCGCGACCTCCAGCCCGACGGCGTCGCACATCCGGCGCACCTCGCGCTTTTTGCCCTCGTGGATCGTCACAAGCAGCACAACGCGCTCCGGCTCGATCGTCTGCGTCACGATATTTGCAGGGGCTGTCACAACACCGTCATCGAGCTTGACGCCGGCAGACATCAGTGCCAGCTGTTCCTCGGAAACCGGCGGGCGGACAGTCACGCGGTAGGTCTTTGAGACCTCGCGCGACGGGTGCATGATCCCGTTCGCAAAGGCGCCGTCATTCGTGAACAGCAGCAACCCCTCGGAATTGCGGTCCAGCCGTCCGATCGGGTACACGCGCTCCGGAATATCCGTCAGCAGATCGGTGACGCACCGGCGCCCCTGCTCATCAGAGAGCGTCGTCACATAGCCGCGCGGCTTGTTGAGCATGATATAGCGGTGCGCCGTCCGCTTTGGGATATCGACACGCTCACCGTTCACGGTGATCAGGTCGGTCTTTGCCGCCTTGTCGCCCAGACGCACGGGACGGCCGTTCAGCCGTACCTTTCCCGCCGCGATCAGCGCCTCCGCCTTTCTGCGCGAGCAGAATCCGGCATCGGAAAGCAGCTTCTGAATTCTGATTTTTTCCATAAATGCTGTTACTCCGTCAGAACGGAAGCGCCGCGGTCAGTCCGTGACCTCGGTCTTCCCTTCTTTTTTCTCCTGTTTTCCGGCAATAAAGCCGGTGATCTTATCCATGACATCCGGCACCATGTTGATGATCGCATTCGGTGTCGCCGCGTTGACAGAGAGCTGCAGGAGCTTCACATCATTCGGCATGATGACCAGAAACGCGACCGGTGTGATCGTCACGCCCGCGCCGCCGCCGCCGCCGAACATATCCTTTGCGACCTTGGTCGGCAGATCGGAGCCGCCGGAGGCAAAACCGAAGCTGACCTTTGAGATCGGGATGACGGTCGTGCCGTTTTCGCAGGAGATCGGCTGCCCGACGATGGTGTTTGCGTCGACCATGCCGCGGATCTCGTCCATTGTGACACGCATGGTTTCATGCACCGCGTGTTCATTGCTGCGTTCGCTCATAGTGAATTCCTCCTGTGTTGGATTTTTTACGGTTATATCATCCGGAACGGTGTCCGGAGCCTGTCTGTGATCATGCGCCTGCGGCAGGGAGCGGCGCGGATTCCTTTTCGCGGCGTTTTGCTTCCTTGTCCTCGCGGCGGAAGCGGCGGATCGTCCGCACAAGGAATTTGCAGCCCAGAATCAGTGCGGTCAGCAGTGCCGCGGCGGGGGAGACGCGGAGCTCAAGCGATCCGCGGAAGGTGGTTTTCTCGTTGAAGAAATCTGCCAGAATACGGAATTCTTTGACCTGCAGATCCAGGAGGCACTGAAGCTGCCCGAGCAGATTGAACGCGCCGGTGCAGATCTTTCCGTAAAGCTGAGAGGTCTTGTAAGCGTCATCTGACGCGACGGCGAGATACAGCTTCACTTTCCGGAAATGGAAATGCCGGAGCAGAAAGCGCATAGACGCGGA
>JAGDBX010000134.1 GCA_018110935.1 Oscillospiraceae bacterium | reverse complement strand
CGGCGGGGGCTTTCTCATAATAAAAGTTTTGGTCGAGCTTTTTCAAAAGCTCGCGGGAGTCCAGAGGGCTGCGCCCTCTGGACGCGCTCCGCAGAGCGCGGAATCCCCCGCATGAAGTATCGCTCCGCGATGATTTAGAATGGGGCTCCGCCCCATGCCCCGCTCAAGGGACAGTGTCCCTTGAGAATCCCGTTATGAGAACACGAGAGCCCCCGCCGTCAGGCGGGGGCTTTCTCATAATAAAAGTTTTGGTCGAGCTTTTTCAAAAGCTCGCGGGGTCGAGGGGCAGCGCAGTCCCTGTTTCAATGATCCGCTCCGCACAGCGTATGCCGTCGCAGGCAGCCGATACAATGCCGCCCGCGTATCCGGCGCCCTCACCGCAAGGATATAGCCCCTTCACCGAGACCGATTCCAGCGTATCCGCATTCCGCAGAATGCAGACCGGCGATGAACTGCGCGTTTCCGGTGCCGTCAGAACTGCGTCCGGCGTGAGAAAACCGCGCAGACACTGCTCCAGCTTCGGCATGGAATCCCTGATCGCCTGACAGACAGGCTCCGGCAGACAGCTCTCCGGCCTTGCAAAGACCGTTCCGAGCGGGTAAGTCGGCATCACGCTGCCGAAAGCCGCCGACTGCTGCCCCTTCATGAAATCCGCGAGCAGCGTGACCGGTGCTTTTCCGGTACATCCGCCCGCACGGTATGCCGCCTGCTCGATCTGTCGCTGCAGCCGCATCCCTGCAAGCGGATCGACACCGCCGAAATCCTCCGGCTGCACGACCGCAAGCAGCGCGGAATTTGCGTTTTCGCCGTCTCTGGCAAAATTGCTCATTCCGTTCGTCACGACCGTTTCCGGCTCGGATGCAGCCGCCTGCACCGTTCCGCCCGGACACATACAGAAGGAATAGACCGTGCGCGTCATCGGTGTGCCGCCGGCGATCGTGCGGCTCAGCGCACCGTGCGCGACCAGCTTGTAGCTGGCTGCCGAAAGCCGCGGATGCGCAGCCGCCTTTCCGTAGCACATCCGGTCGATCTCGCTTTGCCGGTGCTCAATGCGCAGGCCGAGCGAAAACGCCTTCTGCGATATCTGAACACCGCTTTCCAGCAGCCACTGAAACACATCTCTCGCGCTGTGTCCGACCGCCAGAACGGCATGACCCGTGCGCAGGGACTCCCGCTGACCGTTCTGTTCATATTCAACAGACACGACCGCGCCGTCCTTCGCGGTGATGCCGGTGCATTTCGCGCCGAATAGGACCGTTCCGCCCGCCTGCTCGATCTTTTTCCGCAGCTGTGGGATACAGACCGCAAGCCGGTCGGTCCCGACATGGGGCAGCGCCTGCCAGAGGATCTCCTCCGGCGCGCCGCAGTCCACAAGCGTCTGAAAAACCGTGCGGATATACGGGCTGTTTGTACCGGTGTTCAGCTTGCCGTCAGAAAAGGTGCCCGCGCCTCCCTCCCCGAACTGCACATTGCTTTCGGGATCCAGTTCGCCGGTCAGATGATAATACCGCACGGATTTCTGCCGCTCGGCAACGGGCTTTCCGCGCTCCAGCAGGACCGGACAGAGCCCCGCCTGCGCCAGCACCCATGCCGCAAACAGTCCCGCAGGGCCCGCACCGATGACAACGGGCGGGTGCGGGAGCTTTTTTTTCTGATATCGCGGCAGGACAAAGGGCTGCACCTGTTTCACGCGCACATCCGGCGGAAGTGCGCGCAGAACGGCCGCCTCATCACGGACCGTGACATCCAGCGTCGCCGTGAAATGCACATCCTTCCGCGCATCCACGGCACGGCGGAAAAGCGTCACCCTGCGGATGTCAGACGGGCGGCAGCGGAGCTTTCTGAGCGCACGCTTTTTCAGAGTTTCATCCGTATAATCAAGCGGCAGCGGGATATTGTCGATTCGCAGCATCGCGTTGCTCCTTTATGCTTCTTCCAGCTCAATCAGCCGTTCCAAAAGTTCGTCCAGCGTCTTGTGGATCTCGTCAAGCCGGGTACAGGCGGCGTTCATTTTCTCGTAGTCAGAAATGACAGCTTCGTCAGAAAGCGATGCCTGCAGCTCGGCTTCTTCGATCTGCAGTGCGTCCATTTCCTGCTCGATGCGTGTCTGTTCGGCACGCCGCTTCGCGGCAAGGCTCCGCATCTCCTTGGAGCGGTAGCTGTTCTGCGCGGACTGTGCCGCTTTCTCAGCCGCCTTTTTCGATTTCTCCTCGGCAGCGGCCTGCTCCTCCAGTTCGGTGCGGCGCCTGACCTGCTCCTGATAGGCGGAAAAGCGCCCGCTGAAGCGTTCCAGCGTGCCGTTTTCCATCACGAGCAGCCCGTCGGCAAGGCGGTCAAGCAGATAACGGTCGTGACTGACAAACAGGATCGTGCCGTCAAAATCGGCCAGCGCCTGTTCCAGGATCTCCTTGGTCGCAAGGTCCAGATGGTTCGTCGGTTCGTCCAGCAGAAGCACATTGCCGTGCTCCGTCATCAGAATGGCGAAGCAGAGCTTGGCGCGCTCGCCGCCGGAGATCACGCCGGTCTCCTTGAACACATTTTCGCCGGTCAGGCGCACCTGACCGAGCAGAGAGCGCACCTCAAAGTCGCTGAGCGACGGGCAGCGGTCATGCAGCTCATCAAAGACGGTCGCGTAAGGGTTCAGCGATTCGCTCTCCTGCTCAAAGCATCCCAGGCGCGTGCCTGCCGCCCACCGCACAAGGCCTTTGTGCGGCAGAATATTCCGCAGCACCTTGAGCAACGTCGATTTTCCTGCGCCGTTTTCGCCGATGATGCCGAGCTTTTCACCGCGCCGCACCGTGAAGGAGATGCCCTCGGCGAGCGTTTTTTTCTGGCTGCCGCTCCCGACGGTCAGGTCGATGTTTTTCACCTCAAGCACATCGATCGGCGGCGTGACCGCGTAGGTAAACTGCAGCTTGGCGGTTTTGGCCGCCGCGTAGGGGCGGTCGATCCGCTCGATCTTTTCCAGCTGCTTTTCGCGGGATTTCGCGGCCTTTGCCGTGGACGCACGCACCTTGTTGCGCGCCACATAGTCCTCCAGCTTCGCGATCTCGCGCTGCTGCGCCTCGTATTCCTTCTGCTGCCGCTCCCGCGCCTCGGCGCGCAGGGCGGTAAACGCGGTGTAATTGCCCTTATACCGTGTCAGATGCCCGCGCTCCAGCTCGCAGATGCTCGTGCAGAGGCGATCCAGGAAAAAGCGGTCATGGCTGACGATCAGCAGCGCGCCGCGCCAGCTTTTCAGGTATTCCTCCAGCCAGCCGACCGTGCGGAAATCGAGATGGTTTGTCGGCTCGTCGAGAATGAGCAGATCGGGGGCGGAAAGCAGGAGCCTGCAGAGCGCAAGCCGCGTTTTTTCGCCGCCGGAAAAGCCGGAGACCGTGCGCGAAAGCGTCTCCTCGCCAAAGCCCATGCCGTACAGCACGGTGCGTATGCGCACATCAGTCGTGTAGCCGTCATTGATCTCAAAAAAGGCGGAAAGCCGCGCGTATTCGTCAGTTTCCGATTCGCTGAGCGGCGCGGTCTCCATTTTCTGTTCAAGCGCCCGCATCGTCTCTTTCGCTTCGTTGAGCGGACGGAAGGCATCGTTCATTTCTTCGGCAACAGTGCGGCTGCCGTCCAGCCCCGCGTTCTGCGCGAGATAGCCGATGCGCAGATGCGTCGCCTGTGCGATGACCGGCTCGTCATGCTCAAAGGCGTCCGGGAGCTCCTGCTCCGTTAATATCCGCAGGAGCGTCGATTTTCCGCAGCCGTTGTCGCCGACCAGCCCGATGCGGTCCTGATTCTCGACCGTCAGCGAAACGCCGTCCAGCACATGATTGCCGTTGTAGAATTTGTGGATGCCGGTACAGGATATCAGCATAGCCCTGATTTCTCCTTCGATACGATTCTGAGTGGGCAGACAGGACTCAGAGTCCGAGAAACTCTTTCGCCGTCTTTGAGAACATCTGCTCATATTCCGCACGGGTGAAGCCGAGCGTCAGCAGGCGCTCCGCCTCCGTTTTCGGATCCCACATCGGGAAATCCGTGCCGAACATGCAGTGGTCCACGCCGTAATGCCGGATCAGACGCACGGCGCGCTCCGGGCTCATCAGGCAGACCGCGCTTGAGGTGTCAAAGCGGATGTTCTCGCTGCCCCTGAGCACGGATTCCGCCTCATCCCATGCAGCAAATCCGCCCAGATGGGACGCCAGGACCTTCAGCTTCGGAAAGTCCTCCATGACCTTTTTCAGCATACGGGGATGCGAGAAATCGTGGCGATAGTCGCCCATGTGCATCAGCACGGGCAGCCGCCCTTCGATCGCTTCGTAAATGCGGTACGACGATCTGGAATCGATCGGAGTACGCTGAAAATCAGCGTGCAGCTTGATGCCGTGCAGTCCCATCGCGATGATACGGTCCACTTCGGCGGCGATGTCCTCAAAATCGCCGTGCATCGCGGCAAAACCGAGCATTTCAGGGTGCTGATCGCACTCCTCTTTGATAAAATCATTGATGGAGACCACCTGCCTGGGTGTCGTCGCGACAGAGCAGACCAGCATTTTCTTTGTGCCGATGCGCTTTTCGGAGGCAAGGAGCTTTTCGGATTCGCCGATCGAATGATACATCGTGATGTCATAGAACTGACCGATCGAAAGCGTTGCCTTTTCGCTGATCTTGTGCGGGAAGATATGCGCATGCATATCATAGATCTCAAATTCCTGCGGGGTAAACTGTTCCATTGGGTTTTATTCATGCCTTTCTATCTGAATCTCGCGGCAGAGCCGCTGTCTCCGGAGCAAACAGCTGTCCTTCTCCGGCGGGTTTTCTGATGTCTCAAAGCGTTTCGCTGTCACACAGAAATGATGCTCGCACAGCTGTCTCTGCTCAGCCGCGCAGATATCCGCTCAGCAGACCGGTCACGCAGATCAGAAGCACAGCCGCCTCCGCAGCGGGGATCAGGATATATGCGATCCCGCGAAGCCACGCGTGTTTTCGCAGCAGCGCCCCGAGCGCGTCTCTCAGCGGCAGCAGCCCCGCGGCGCCCGCCAGCAGGGGCAGCCAGTGATTGCGGAAGGAATAAACCGCTTTTCCGCTCGGCAGAATGCCGTTCCGGCCGAACAGATCGGACATCGTGCCGAAGCTCTCGGAGACCGACGTTGCCTGCAGCAGGCTGCAGCCGCAGAGGATCAGAACTGCCGTCAGAAAGCGGGAAACGCCCTTTGCGGCATGGATCCCGCGGCGGCGCAGAACCCGTTCCACCATCAGGACCAGTGACATGTAAGCGCCCCAGAACACACCGGTCGCCCATCCCCTGCCGAGCAGCAGCCCGATGCCGCAGAGCATCGGCAGCAGACGCGCGAAATAGGCCGTGTTGTCCGCCGAGGACTCATCCCGCAGCAGGATCTTCCGGAACCAGTCTGCGGCAGAGCGGTACCAGCGGCGGCAGAAGCCGCTCGGCGTATGCGCCCTGAGCGGCGTATCGGACTGCGGCGCCAGCGCATAACCCGTCAGCGCAGCAATGCCGCGGCACATTTCGGCTGCGCCGCGCACCGCGTAATAGGCGCCAAGATAAAACACGATCAGCAAAAGCCAGACATCGGCGGAGGATTCTGCCGCATGCGATTCGGTCATCTGCCGGTGCATCGTGAAAAGCGGCGCAGCCAGCAGTGAAAGCTGAAACAGTCCGGCGGTGAAGTGCAGCGCGCCTTCTCCCGCCCGGCGGGCGGATCGCTCACAGCCGGCGGCGGTCTCCTGCGCCTGCGGAACCGACAGAACGGGACCGCCGATCAGGCGCGGCAGCGTAAGCTGATAACAGACATAGGCGCCGAGCGGCTGCGGAGCCAGCCTTCCGGCGTATCGCGCGGTCATGCAGCCGATCGACTGCATGACGCAGAACAGCAGCGGAAACCGCTGTGCGGGGGAGCTGAGCGTTCTGCCGAACATCAGAAGCACCGCCTGCACCGCAATCCCGCCGGTCAGCCAGAATGCCGCCGCGCGGTGATCCTGCTGTCCGGTTTTCTGCAGACGCAGGCAGAGCCAGCCGGCGCTGACGGACAGCGCGGTCAGAAACAGTCCCCGCAGCCCGCAGGCAGCCGTGACGGCCGCAAGTCCCCCTGCCGCCAGCACATACAGACGGCGGTTCACGGGCGTCAGCACAGCAGCCAGAACCGTCAGCGGAATGATGCAGAGCAGCAGCGGCAGTCTGAGCAGAATCATGCGGAGATCAGCTCCTTTCAGCGAAGATCACGTTTTTGCTTCCCGTTCAGCAAGAAAGCTGCCGAGTTCGGCGGCGCAGGTCATCGTATTCAGCACCTCGCACAGCCCCCTGACCGAGAGATGCGTCGGCAGGCGGAGCGCGGAAAGCAGCGCCCTGCGGCGTTCGCAGCAGTCCGGAGCGCCGGTCAGCCCGTAGTCGTAGAGCAGCGCGGGCGTGATGTCATCCGGCCGCACCGGCGGCTCCTCATCAAAGACGCCTGCGCGCGCAAGGGCTTCCAGAAGCGTGGCATTGTCCATGCCCTCCACGCCGAGCAGGCCCTCCGATGAGGCAAGACGCTTGCGGCGCTCCTTTCCGTGGATGCCGGGGATATAGACATGGTAGAGCTTTCCCTTCTGTATCGCGCCTTTGATGTATCCGCGGATCTGAAACCCCGCGGCATCGGCATCCGTCAGGATGACAAGCCCTGTGGTTTCGGCATAATGCCTGAGCAGATCCATCTGATCGGGGCGGCGGTAGATCTGAAAGCCGTCTGTCACGAGGATCACGGCATCGACGACCGCATCCAGCCGGATCTTGTCGTATTTTCCCTCGACAACGATCGCGGGACAGATGCGGCGTTTTTCCGTCACTGCAGGACCTCCGTGCCGTCGCGGCGCACACGGAGCATCCGGACGATCGCCTGCTCCAGCAGCAGACGGGGCGGCGTGCGGGAGGACTTGCAGTTTTTGTCGGTCTCGCGCAGGATCCGCACACAGGTGCGCAGCTGCGGGAGCGACATATCACGGCAGTCGCGCATCGCGTTCCGGACGGCAAATTCGCGGTTTTTCGGGTAGGAAAAATCGGCGGCGACCGTTTCGGTCTGTCTGGCTGCGCCCTGCCCGAGCTTTGCGCGGTAGAGGTCAATGAAGGTGTTGCTCAGCACCGAGAGCAGCCCGAGGATCGTCTTGGTGTCCTCAGACCTTGCCGTCAGGTCACGCAGCAGCGAAAGCGCGGCGCCGCCGTTCCCGCCGGTGACCGCGCGCGCCATACGGAACACATCCGCATCAGGCAGCGCAGCCGTCAGCGCGTCAAGCATTTCGCGCGTGATCGCGCCGCCGTCCGCACAGGCAAGGAGCTTGTCCATCTCCGTGTGGATGAGCGTGGAATCGCAGAGACAGCGGTTCGCGAGCAGCTCCGCGTCCTGCCGGCTGATCTCGCAGCCGTGCCGCTTTGCGCGCTCTATGATCTGTTTTCCGAGCGCAGGCGCGTTCTTCTTCTCGCAGATGCAGAGCACGCCCTGCTTCTCAAAGAATGTCACGAGTTTTTTGAATTTCGGCAGAAATGACGGCTCACCGCGCCGGATCTCATAGGCCGGGAGCGTGCGCATGACAACCAGCACGATCACACGTTCCGGAAGATCCTTCCAGATGCCGAGCATCGTGTCGATATCCGCCGCGGAGACCGTGTCCGGGTCAAGATCGCGGATGACGATGACATTGTACGGCTGGAACATCGAACAGAATGCGCAGGCGTCCGCCAGACGGTCCAGATCGGGTGCCTGTCCGTCAAAGGCGGTGAACGCCATCTGATCGCCGTCGGTCAGCTTTTTGAGTATCCGCTTTTCAAGCTGACTGACCGCCAGCGTGTCCTCACCGCAGAGAAAGCAGCGCTGCGGCGGATTGTCGGAACCGATCTCCCGCAGCAGATCCGCGGCTGCAAGCCTTGACACGGCCATCCCTCCCTTTTCTGATGATCGTTTATTCCCTGTCCGGCTGCTGCAGCTGCCGGAAGCAGTCCATTTCCAGTCCGATGATCTCCTTCATCGGCACAACGGAGCGTTTGCGGCTTTCAAGGCTTTCCGCATCCGCCCAGAGGAACGGGTAGAACACCACGCCGTCCGAAAGACTGAGCGCGGCGGTGTCTTCCTGCCAGCCCGCCCAGCGCAGATCGGCATAGAACTGATCGGTGTCGCCGTGCAGACACCAGCTGAGAAACTGGCTGTAACGCACCTCCAGATCCTCCGTTTCCAGGCTGTCCGGCGCAAAATAGCCGATATTTCCGTTTTTCAGAAACAGAAACAGGCCGCCCAGAACATCTTCCGCGACAACAAGATCGTCATAAGGGAACAGCGCGTTTCTGGCAAGGATATTCAGCGGGCCGGAGCCGTAAACGCGGATCCAGCCGTCAATGACAATGCCGCCGGTCTGATCCAGCACAACGCCGAGTGCGCTTTCGGGATCGGCGGGATACTGTTCCCTCGCCTGACGGCTGATGCTGTCATCGCAGGGCAGCACGGTCACCTGTTTCGGTGACTGCCGGATCATATCAAATATCTTCTGTGCAGTATCATTCATGAAACAGCTCTCCTGTTGTTCGGATGATTCTTTCTGTTTCGGCCTGCTCTCAGGCACAGCCGCACCGCAGCATAGATCAGATATCCGATCATACAGCCCGCGGTATTGAGGATCAGGTCGTCGATGTCGGTCGCACGGTCAAAGAACAGCAGCTGCAGCAGCTCGATGCAGAGCGAAATGCCCGCACCGGCGGCGGCTGTCCGAAGAAAGCTTCGGAGCCGCGGATACAGCGCCGGAAGAATGATGCCGCCCGGGACGAACATCGCGGTATTGCCTATGAGATTCAGCAGCATATCACGCTTTGTGTCAAAGCGGAGAATATGCACAAACGGAATCAGATTGACACGCGGCGGCAAGATGCGCGCTGCGTCAAAAAGCAGCGGCTGTATCTGTCCGTTCAGGCGCTCCATCGGGAAAAAGGTGATGCGCAGCAGTACTGCGAGATTGACATACATCAGCAGAAGCAGCGCCTCCCGCTTCAGGCTGAAGCTGCGGCAGCGCAGATTCACGAAGAGCCGCACTGTGATCCAGAAGGCGGCAAGCAGCAGCTCTCCGGTCAGAAATGAGATCTCGGTCATGGTTCTCCTTATTTCAGCGTCTTCACGGAAACCGATCCGTCCCGGCTGACAGTCAGCAGACGGTTATTGCCCTCAGAAGCAGGCATCAGGGAGATTTCCGCGCGGTCGGCAGGCACTTCGCCGGCCTTGCCCCAGCGGATGACGGCATCCGCCTGCACCGGCTGTGTTCCGTCCGCCGGCAGCACGGCGACTGTTTTTCCGCGGAAGGAGATTTCCGCCGACTGTCCTGAAAAGATCATGTTCGCATCACCCGCCGCGACCTCCGCGCTTCCCTGCAGAAACACGGGCTGTCTGCCGCAGACGGTCTGTCCGCTGTGCAGCGGTACATCCTCCGCGATCATGACAGCGGAGACGGCATACGGCGCGAGCGCTTCCTGATACGCGGCGGCGTTTTTGCCGCCCGCCAGAAGCAGCGTGACCTGACGGATGCCGCTGTCACGCAGATACCGCGAAACATACTGCGGACTGCGCACGCCGCCGGACAGATCGGCAACAACGGTCTGTCTGCCGGACGAAACGACCAGCACCGCCTCGTTTTTTTGCCCGAGCACGGCCGCACGGAGCTGACCGGACGCATAAAGCGTCACGCCGAGGGAAAGTCCGGCTGTCAGCACGCCCGCCGACAGAAACAGCGCCGCGATCTGCGCGGGCCTGAATTTCAGCGCAAAGGCCAGCAGCAAAGCCGGCACAGCCAGAACGGTCATCACGCGCACGGCCTCTGACTGGAAAATGACATGAGAGAACGGGAGACGCGAAACCGCGCCTGCCAGCACGGCGGTCATGCGGCAGAGCAGACCGGCAGCCGGCAGCAGAAAGGCCGTCAGCCCGCCGGTGCAGACAAACAGCAGCCCGATATACAGTGCGCCGATGCTGAACGGCAGGATCAGCAGATTGCAGAGCGGCGCGAGCAGCGAGGATTCCCCTGTCAGCAGAAGCGACGCGGGAAACACCGCCGCGGAGACACAGCAGAGCTGCGCAAAGCTCTTTGCGCGCCCGCGCATCCCCTGTGTCATGTACGGCGCGGCAATACCGATGCCGAACACGCCGGAGACCGACAGCCAGAAGGATGCCGAACCGATGACATAGGGCGTGAACGCGGTGCAGAGCACTGCCGCGATACAGAGCGAACGCAGCGTGTCTGTCTTCCGGTGGAAAAGGGGTGCCGCAAGACCGAGCGTCAGCATGATGCCGGCACGGTAAACCGAAACAGCACTGTCCGCGATCATCGCAAAGAGGATGACCGCAGCGGTATTGACCGCAAACACGCCGCGCGGCGAAAAGCGGAGCCGCCGCAGCAGCCATGTCAGTGCCGTGCAGAAAAACACAAGATGCAGCCCCGAGACCGCCGTGATGTGCCCGATGCCGGTGCGGTAGAGCGAGAGCTTTGTCGGCTCGGAAAGAGCCGTCTTGTCGCCGAACAGCATCGCGCAGAGCATTCCGGCCTCCTGCTCCGGCAGCGCGGTACAGATGCGCTCCGTCAGATAGGAACGGTAACGCGCCGCTGCGCGGGTGAGTGAAAAGCCAGCTGCAGGGCTGTGTTCGAGCAGCTCGGCATCATAAATGCGAAGATATCGGCCGGATGCCGCTTCATAGGCGGCTGTGCGGCTGCGGTAATCCGCCGTGACGCGTGTCAGCTCCGCGCTGAGCGTGACGGTATCTCCGACGGAAAACGGCTCGCTGTCGCGTCCGGTGAACCACGCGATCTCCGTGCGGTGTCCCGCAAGTTCCGTCCGCAGCATACACCGTGCGCCGTCCCCCGCGGTCGGAGCAGTTTCTGTAACGGTCCCGGTCAGCGTGACAGTCTGCCCGTCCAGACGGAGCATCGGCTGCCGGACAAAGCGGTCATAGCCCTGCCAGACGCAGATGCCGAGCGTCAGCCCGAGCGCCGCGCAGCAGAGCTCCCGCCGGAAACGGCGTGTGTTCGGAGAGACCGCCGCAAAGAGCAGCAGCGCGGCGCCCGACAGTGCGGCAGCGCCCCCTGCCCCGAGAAAAGCCGACAGCAAGCCTGCGATCCAGGCCAGCGTGAAGCATTCGACGCCGCGGGTGCAGGGAGTGCTGCCGGCTGTACGCCTTTTGGCCGCTGATGCGGGATCACACACCGCTTTCCGCAGTCCAGCCCATCGGCTTTCCTGCCAGCAGGTGGAAGTGCAGGTGCGGAACGGTCTGTCCCGCGTCCTCGCCGCAGTTTGTCACAACACGGAAGCCGTTTTCGAGCTTCATCTCCG
>JAGDBX010000133.1 GCA_018110935.1 Oscillospiraceae bacterium | reverse complement strand
GTCCCTTGAGAATCCCGTTATGAGAACACGAGAGCCCCCGCCGTCAGGCGGGGGCTTTGCTGTTCTCAAAGCGGGATTCTCAAGGGACACCGTCCCTTGAGCGGGGCATGGGGCAGAGCCCCATTATAAACATCGCGGAGCGATACCGCTTTTCATTCCCGCAGATACCAGCTGCCGCCGATCACACAGAACCTTTCGTCACCAAGCAGAACCGTCCCGTCTCCCGTGAGCTGCCCCGCGTGCGCAAACAGCAGATCCGGCAGATACCGCGCCTGCCCGTCGGTAACCGGAACCGGCAGCATCGAAATCGCTGTGCAGTGAAACGCCGTTTCCGTCACGCCCGGATAGATCACCTTTTCTGTGTAAAACCCGTTCCGCGGCACAACCGCCGGATTCACAAACCCCGCACCGTCAGAACCGGTCGTTACGCAGCAGAAGCTCCCCTCGCTGTCAACCGTGACAGCCGTCGCCTCATCCGCGCAGTTTCCGTCCGCGTCCAGCAGCGAAACCGCGATTCCCTTTTTGGTCGCGATCACGCGGACATTCAGTGCCGGCGGATCCGTCCTTGTGCTGGCGAACAGATGCTCCGGATCCGAATACGCGCCCGTCGCGCAGCGCAGATTGCTCCCCCCGATGCCGAAGAACATCAGCAGATTCGCGGTGTGCGGCCCTTCATAAAGAAAAATACAGCCGCCGATGTTTGTTCCGGGAATCATTCCCTCTGCCGTGTGCAGCTCTGCGGCAAATCTGCCGCCCGCATAGGCAAGCGCGTCGTCGAGCGCGTTCTGCAGGGCGGCTCCCGAATACGGAAAATCTCGTAGAAACGCCATTTATACATCCTCACTTTCTGCGGCGCCGACCGTCCCCGTACAAACCCCCGCCGCACAGAACACAGCGGAGACTGGCGGCGGCGCGCTGTCAGTCTGCATGGCACTGAGATATGCCAGCAGCTGCGCGTAAACATCAGGCGCGGGATCGGGATGCGGCGGAAAGCCGTCCGTGACGCAGCGCGCACAGGGGATCACCGCGGGTGCCGAGGTAATGAGACCGCCGGCGTAGATCCCGACAGACACCGCGTAGGTATCCCGCAGCACCGGCACGGCGCAGACATTCCCCGTGAACAGGACATCCCGGCAGACCGCGGCACCGTTTTCGGCATAGACAAACCGCGCCGTTTTCAGATCGTGCCCGTCCCATTCGGCGTCCAGATCAAACCGCACCGTGTAATCCGCGTTGCCGCAGACAATGAACGGCGTGCCGGCGGCTTTTGCCTGCTTTTCGCGGACGGTGACCGTGATTTCCGGCATCAGACCACCGCCTCTCCCGTGAATTTATACCATGTGCCGTAGCCGGAGCCGGTCTCCAGACAGGTATAGCAGATCCCGGCCGTCTGCACGGTACACGGATAAAGATAGATCTTGCGGCGGTTTGACGCGATCGTATTCACGACCTCGCAGTAGAACGCGGAGCTGAGGTCGGCAGGCCTGTTCCGCACATCGGAAACGCCGTTCACGCGGCAGTATTTGCCGACCGGCAGCTGAAACAGGTCTGCGTTCGGTTCGGTGAGCAGCGTGCCGGCACCGAACGGCACAAGGCCGCTGATGCGTTCAAGGATCGCGCTGTCGTCATAGTTTTCAAGCGCCGCGAGCTTCTGCTTTTCCGCCGATGTCATGTGAATGCCGGCTGACGCGATATGCGCCTGTGCGGCATCCGCGGCGGCATCAAGCGCCGCGACGCTGTGCGAAGACTGTCTGTATTCCATGTGATTCACCCCTTTACGGTCACTGCAAAGCCCTCTGCATCCCGCACGGCAAAGCCGTCCGCGTCCAGCAGGGCGTACTGCCGGGAAAACGGCTTTCTTTCCGTTACCGCCGCGAGCAGGGCGGCATACAGGTCATACGAGGGCGGACGGTCATCGGCGGGCAGGTCGGTGATGCACGGCACGCACGGGATCCGCACGGGCGTACAGCAGAGGGCAGGCGGACTGCCAGCCGAAACCCCGATCTCCGCCACGGCGGTGCCGGTGAGCGCCGGAAGCGCGCAGACATCGCCCGAAAACGGCAGAACGGTATGCTGCCGGACGCCGCCGCGCGAATATGTGAGATGCGCCTGCCTGCCGGTATCCCATGCCGTATCAGAGAGAAAGCGAACCGTGTAATCCGCGTTGCCGCAGACGATGCAGGGCGCACCCTCCGCGGACGCGGTCTTGCCGCGGATCCGGACAACAAGCTCCGGCATGAAGATCAGCTCCTTTCCGTCAGAGATTTCTCCCGCGCGGGCTCTGCGTGCTCCCGACACGCGCCCCGCTGCCCTCATCCCCCTCCCCGGCATTTTGATGCACGCCTTTGTGCATCGGCGCAGAAACTGTAATCAAACTGTAATCATTCGGGCGCGGACAGGCCGCCTTTGTATAAAATGCCGAAAATGAGTTCTTTTTCAAAAAGGGATTGTCCGGCGCGGCGTTTTGTGGTACAATAAGAATTGGATTCTTATGCAAAGTCACGGCGGATCACCGCCTTCGGAATAAAAGGAGCATACCATGTTTACAAGATACATCGGCATCGACCTCGGAACAGCCAATACAGTCGTGTTCGCGCGCGGCAAGGGCATCATTCTGCGCGAGCCCTCGGTCGTGGCGGTCAACACGCGCACGGACAGGGCGGTTTCCGTCGGCAAGGAGGCCAAGGAGATCATCGGCAGAACGCCCGGCTCGGTCATCGCGGTGCGGCCGCTCAAGGACGGTGTCATCGCGGATTTTGACATCGCCTCGACGATGCTGCAGGAGCTGATCCGGAAGGCGCTCAAGGGCACGGCGTTCACAAAAGCGCGCGTGCTGATCTGCATTCCGTCCGGCATCACGCCGGTGGAGCGGCGCGCTGTGAGGGAGGCGGCGGAAAAGGCAGGCGCAAGGCCTGTCCAGCTGGTGCAGGCACCGCTCGCGGCGGCGCTCGGCGCGGGACTTTCCGTCATGGAGCCTGCCGGCACGATGATCGTGGATATCGGCGGCGGCATGAGCCAGACCGCTGTGATCTCGATGGGCGGCATTGTCGCGTCCAAGTCGATCCGCGTTGCGGGTGACGCCTTTGACGCGGCGATCGTCAATTATGTCCGCAAGAAGTATAATCTGCTGATCGGCGAACGGACGGCGGAATCGGTCAAGCTCGGCATCGGCTCGGCGTTCCCGGAGGAGAAGGTCAGCACGATGGAGATCCGCGGCAGAAATCTGCTGAACGGCCTGCCGGAGAACATCAAGGTCAATTCGGATGAGGTGCGCGAGGCGCTCTCTGAGCCGCTTTCCCGCGTGCTGGAGGCGATCCACGAGACACTTTCCCACACGCCGCCGGAGCTCTCGGCGGACGTGATCGATCAGGGCATCACGCTGACGGGCGGCGGCGCGCTGCTGCGCGGCATGGACAAGCTGGTGAACCGCGAGACCGGAATGCCGGTCTATGTCGCGGAATATCCGCTGGACTGCGTGGCAGAGGGCACGGGGCGCATCCTCGAAAAGATGGAACTCTACGAGGATCTGCTCAGTGAAGAAGTACGGTATATCTGAAGAAAAGCGCTCTCCGGCTGCTCAGGCCGGAGAGCTTTTTTATCAGGTGCATCCGAAACGATCAAGGATGCAGGAAAGGATGCAGGTTTGTCAAAGAGAGAAATCTTGCATCCTTGCATTCTTAAAAGATTTTCTATAACTTCGGTGTTATGGCATACTGACACAGACGGAACAGAATATGCTTCTGAGCCTGTACTGCTTTGAAACACAGAGACGCTCGGGTGAACGGGAAGAAAAATACATCATTTGATAATTCAACGCATAAAGTGTCCCGCTGAAACTGCGGTGATGCCTGATGCGGTCTGCGTGCCGGATCCGGGCAAGGATGCAAGGATGCAAGAATTCAGTGTTTAGGAAATCTGCATCCTTGTCTGCATCCTTGCCGGCGAATGGTATGCGTTTTCCGTTTCTTCTGCGGGTTATGTAGAATATGGTCTGATTGCGCTTCGGTTTCTCGCTTTTATCGTGTGTCCGACAGGGATTTCACTGGGCGCGGGGCGCGAATAGAAGGTGAGGAGAAACCGGCGGCTGCGCCGCCGGTTTCTTTCTGTTTCATTCCCTCGATTCCGTGGCTTATGAATCCGGTCTGATTACGCTTCGGATTCTCGCTTTTCATCCTTTGTCCGACAGGGATTTTCGCTGGGCGCGGGGCGCGAATGCGAGAGACAAACCCAAAGAGGG
>JAGDBX010000132.1 GCA_018110935.1 Oscillospiraceae bacterium | reverse complement strand
GATGATTTTAATGGGGCTCCGCCCCAAGCCCCGCTCAAGGGACAGTGTCCCTTGAGAATCCCGCTATGAGGATACGAAAGCCCAAAACAAAAGTTTTGGTCGAGCTTTTTCAAAAGCTCGCGGAGTCCAGAGGGCCGCACGATGGAACAGCTTCGGACATGTTCGCCAAATATACCAAAAAGTGCGGGTTCTTCCTGCAAATATCTAGATTGACAAAACCTTGACAAACTGACGGAAATATGCTAAAATAAACTCACAGGAAATACAACTGTCCGCCAGTGACGGAATATTGCGTTCAGAACGCACAGGAAGGAAGGCTCCCCGATATGGAACAAAAACGCTTGTCTGACTGCTCTGCCGCAGAGCGTGCCGGAATGCTCGAAGCCGCAAAAGCCGCTTTTGACGCATTTCAGGCCAAAAAACTCAGCCTCAATATGGCGCGCGGAAAGCCCGGCCCTGAGCAGCTCGACTTAACAATGCCGATGCTCAACGCACTCCCCGCAGACGCTGACATGATCTCGGAAAGCGGCGACGACACCCGCAATTACGGCCTGCTCTCCGGTATCAGAGAGGCGAAAAAGCTTTTTGCCGATCTGCTCGGCGCAGACGCTGAGGAAATGTTTATCGGCGGAAACTCCAGTCTGGAGCTGATGTTTGCCTGCCTGCAGATCGCCTATGTCAAGGGCATCGCGGGTTGTACGCCGTGGAGCCGTCTGGACAAGGTGAAGTTCCTCTGCCCCGTCCCCGGCTATGACCGCCACTTTGCGCTGACGGAATACTTCGGCGTGGAAATGATCCCGGTCAGAACCGATGAAAACGGCCCCGATATGGCAGCCGTGAAGCAGTATGTCGAAAACGATCCCGCCGTTAAGGGCATCTGGTGCGTGCCGGTCTATACGAACCCGACAGGCATCGTCTACAGTGACGAAACCGTCCGCGCCTTTGCGGCACTGAAGCCCGCCGCGGCTGATTTCCGCATCTTCTGGGACAACGCCTACTGCGTTCATCATCTTGTCGCGGAGCCGAAAAAGCCGCTGACGATCAACGCGGCCTGCGCTGAGACGGGCAATACGCGCATCTTCTATCAGTTCGCCTCGACCTCAAAGATCACCTTCCCGGGCGCGGGCGTGGCGGTCATGAATACCGCAAGAGAGAACCTCGACGAGCTGGAAAAGCATCTCGGCATCCAGACAATCGGCTTTGACAAGACCAATATGCTCCGGCATGTGCGCTATTTCGGCAGTGCGGACGCCGTGCGCGCACACATGGAGAAGCACCGTGCCGTGCTGGCGCCGAAATTCAAGGTCGTACTGGATACGCTGGAGCAGGAGATCGCACCGCTCGGCATTGCCTCGTGGACAAAACCCGAGGGCGGCTACTTTGTTTCGTTCAACGCGCCCAAGGGCACGGCAAAGCGCATCGTGCAGCTTTGCAAAGAGGGCGGCGTGACGCTGACGGGCGCCGGCGCGACATGGCCCTATAAGAACGATCCCGACGACAGCAATATCCGGATCGCACCGACCTATCCCTCTCCCGCGGAGCTCGCGCAGGCAATGGAGCTGTTCTGCATCGCAGTGAAGATCGCGGCACTCGAACAGCAGGCATAATCCGGAATACAGAAAGCCCCGCCGGTTCATTTCGCCGGCGGGGCTTCTTTTGATCACAAAGCATTTACTGCTGAAACCGCTGCAAGAAAGTCCTCTGCGGAAACGGAAGTGCCGAACCGTGCGGAAAAATCGTCAAACAGCGGCTCGTCGATCTGCTCCTTTGTGACGGAAATGCTGCCGTCGTGCAGAAGGAATGTCCCCTGTGTGAAGTAGGTGCTGCTGACCGTACCGTCCCCGTCCGGGCTGTATTCTCCGAAGTAGATCACATCGTCGCCTTCCCGGATCAGCGGGGCGTTTTCCCAGTGATACTCCGCCCATTCGGCTGAAGTGTCCGCCCCCTGCAGCCCGTTGCGCCCGACCAGTTCTGCATATTCCGTCATCGGCATGACGCCGCCCGGTGTATAGAGCGGCTCGTTCTGATAGCTGCCCTTGTATGCGGTCACATCCCGCGGCTGTATGACTGTCATCACGCGGTCGGTGCCGGGCGAGACCGTGTGTGTCACGGAACCTGCTGTAAAGCGCAGAATCATGTCGGAATGCGCATACAGCTCCTCCAGCGTGAAAGCGGCGGCATTGCGGTCGCCGTGTCCGTATGCCTGCAGGACGGAAGGCGCTTCCTGTTCTGCGTTCGTACAGGCTGAAAGTCCTGCCGCCAGCAATCCGCAAAGAAAAGCAGCCGCATATTTCTTTTTCATTGCAATTCTCCTTTCTTAAGAATACAGATACTCTGCGCCGTCGTAATCGTCATCGGAAGGCGCGTGTGCGGTTCTGCCGTAAGCTTTCTGACACATGACAGATGCCGGATCGGAATTGGTTTCATCAAGCCCGGCTACATGACCATACTCATGCGTCATAACATCCTTTTTCAGACATACGCATTTGCATGAAACGCTGTTGAAGTGCCGGACGGTACAAAAAAAGACAAAATGGCAGAAAAAACCTTTTTGAATGAACTGTTTTTCACGGGTACAATCCGCTTACATTTATAGTATAGCACATCATGATCATGTTTGTCAATGTGCGCCTCCAAAAAAACACTCCATATGTTCATAGAACTTTGTGCAATATGCTGAATCAAAACACAGAGGGCTGCTCTGATTTGCCGTTTTTTCCGTATCCGCGCACGGGTGCGCCCTCTTGACTGAAAGCGAAAACTGTGCTATAATAAAACCTGAAAATACCGGCATCCGCCGGAATGAAATTCACCGAAAAAAGCGGTTTTCCGCGAAGGAGTACATTATGCTCGATATCAAGTTTCTGATCGCGAACAAGGACGCGGTCAAGGAGAACATCAAAAAGAAGTTTCAGGAGGATAAACTCCCGCTCGTTGATGAGGCAGCGGAACTCTATCAGAAGATCCTTGACGCAAAGCACAGCTCGGAGGCCATCCGTGCGGAGCGCAACAAGCTTTCGGCACAGGTTCCCGTGCTGATGAAGGCAGGCAAGAAGGAAGAAGCGGACGCCATCCGCGAAAAGGTCAAGGCAGATGCCGCGATCATGAAGGAACAGGAAGCGCTGATGGATGAGCTTTCCGCGAAGCTCGACGACATCATGAAGCGCATCCCGCAGATGATCGACCCGTCTGTGCCGATCGGCAAGGACGATTCGGAAAATGTCGAGGTCGAGCGCTTCGGCGAGCCGGTCGTGCCGGACTATGAGATCCCGTATCACGCGGAGATCATGCAGAGCCTCTGCGGACTGGACAAGGATTCCGCCGCGAGAGTCGCCGGCACCGGCTTCTATTACCTCATGGGCGATATCGCGCGTCTGCACGAGGCCGTCCTTGCCTATGCGAGAGACTTCATGATCGACCACGGCTTCACCTACATGATCCCGCCGTTCATGATGCACAAGAGCATCGTCGAAGGCGTCATGAGCTTTGAGGAAATGGAAGCGATGATGTATAAGATCGAGGGCGAGGACCTCTATCTGATCGGTACATCTGAGCACACGATGATCGGCAGATTCGTCGGACAGATCGTGGACGAAAGCCAGCTCCCGCTGACGCTGACCTCGTATTCGCCCTGCTTCCGCAAGGAGATCGGCTCGCACGGTCTGGAGGAGCGCGGTGTCTACCGCATCCATCAGTTTGAAAAGCAGGAAATGATCGTCCTCTGCAAGCCGGAGGAGTCGATGGACTGGTACAACAAAATGTGGAAGCTCTCCGTTGAGCTCTTCCGCAGCATGGAGATTCCGGTGCGCCAGCTGGAGTGCTGCTCGGGCGACCTTGCGAACCTCAAGGTCAAGTCCTGCGACATCGAAGCGTGGAGCCCGCGTCAGAAGAAGTATTTTGAGGTCTGCTCCTGCTCGAATCTCGGCGACGCACAGGCACGCCGCCTGAAGATCCGCACAAAGGGCGAAAACGGCACTTATCTTGTTCACACGCTGAACAACACGGTCGTTGCCCCGCCGAGAATGCTGATCGCGCTGCTGGAGAATCACTATCAGGCAGACGGTTCGGTCACGGTGCCTGCGGTGCTGCGTCCGTACATGGGCGGCAAGGAACGGCTGATCCCCGGTGTGAAGTGATACACAAAAGCGCCGCGTCACGGTTTTCGCTGTGACGCGGCGTTTTGCATGCTTCCATATACTGAAACCGGCTGACCGATATACGGTCAGCCGGTTTATCTGTGCGGAATTACTTTTTCTTTGCCTTTTTCGCTGCCTTTGCGGGCTTGGTGTTGACCTTTTCCTTGAGTGCTGCACCAGCCTTGAATTTGACCAGCGTCGAAGCGGCGATCTTGATGGTCTCACCGTTCGAGGGGTTGCGGCCGGTTCTTGCTGCTCTTTCAGCGGTCTCAAAGGTACCGAAGCCGATCAGCTGCACCTTGTCCTTCTTCTGGAGCGTATCGGATACGACAGTGATAAAAGACTTGAGTGCGGCATCAACATCCTTCTTGGAAATGCCGGTCTCGCTTGCGATCGCTTCAATCAGTTCAGCCTTATTCATGTTTACATCCTCCGTTTCAATTTCTCAGGCCAGATTGCCTGATGGGATTTTATTATATTACATTGCAGGCCGTTTGTCAAGGGGAAAACGCTATTTTTTCTATTCTGACCGCATATTCTGCGGCTGAATTCCCGTTTTTCGTGCCGCGGATGCGCTCTGTCTTCAGTTCCATTCAAAAATCAGCGTTCTGATGCGGCCGTTTTCCTCCTCGCATCTGAGAGAAGATGTCCGGAAGTTTTCCTCGAGAAATTCACTGACGCCCTGTCTGTGCCTGAATTCGCTTCTGTCACCCTGATACAGCTTCAGTTTGTCCGATGCGGGATCATAGAGATAGGAATTGTAGACCGTTTCTCCGGTTTTCGGATCATCTTCCGGATACGAAATCATCATTTTGTCATCGCAGATGCTTGCGGAACCGGTCAGCGGATCCCATTTTTCGATCAGCGTTCTGAGCTGGCCTGTTTTTTCGTCCGCGAGGAAAAAACCTTCATAGGTCGCGAGAAATGCTTTTCCGCCGGCGCAGATCAGGCCGAACGCGCCGCTGCTGCCCGGTGTCGTCTTGCCGGGCGTATCGCCCCATGCGGGCGCGGTGCTGCCGCAGAGCGTGACCCTGCCCGTCGCGATGTCGATCCGGTGAATCGTATAGACGGACAGCGAATCCGGTGCGAGCGAGTAATTCATCGCGGCGAAGATACAGCCGTGCGCTCTGTCCAGACAGAACAGCCCGGGTGAGCCGTACATCACGCGGCCTTCTTCGATCGCGCTGCGTGCTCTTGCGGGGACATCCCCGGGGTTCTTCTGATACTTTTCGCGGTATGTCTCGGGCACGGGAATCCCGCCGAAATCGGCTGCCGGCACCGCGAGGCTGTGCGCGAAGGTCTGCCGCGGCGCGGTTGTGCTTTCCGCCCGTTCTGCGGATGCAGCGCGGGATGTGACCGGCGGGGCGCCGGTCGTTTTCTGCCCGGATGAGACGGTCGTTTCTGCTGCTGTTGTTGTCTGTGTGTCTGCCGCGGATTCATCCGCGGATGCCGTTGTGCGGAAAGCGGGGGGTTCCGGCGCGGACTCCTGCGTGCTCCCGCAGCCTGTGAACAGTGCGCAGAGCAGCAGACAGACGGTCAGTGCAAAAAAAGGTCTTCGGTGCATTTCCGGTTCTCCTTTTGGTTCCAGAGCGTATCCTGCGATGGCT
>JAGDBX010000131.1 GCA_018110935.1 Oscillospiraceae bacterium | reverse complement strand
GAAGGTGAGCCGCTCTGCATATTTCAGCGGCACGGGCACAAAGGCCGCGCGCGTGGCCGGAAAGGCGGAGAGCAAAGCGGTGAGCCCTGCGGCACCGGCAGAAACAGCAAGTGCTGCTTTGGCGCAGATGCGGTTGTGCTGCTTCGCGATCGCGTCAGCCTGCGTGAGCTGTTCTTCTTCGGACGGAAAACTGTCTGTCTGCGGTTCAAACTGTTCGTTTTGTGTCTCTGAAATCATCATGGTGGTTCACCTCATCAGAATGATTTCCTGTTCTTTTGTTCTTTGATTCTCTTGTTCTCTTTCAGCGCGAAATGCGCTTTTTTACTTTTTTCTGGTCTTTTTTTCGGGCTTCTGATGCTGTTCGGGGGATTCTTCAGCCGTTTCGGTCTTGTCCGGCAGCGCGGGATTCTCCGCCTCCGGCTCCGGTTCTGTCTCCGTTTCTTCGGTGCTGTCCGGCGGATCGTCGTCCGGCAGATCGGAGAAGTGGATCTTGTCGGTCATATAGCTGCTCGTGGTGGCGGGCAGCCCTTTCTTTTTCAGGCGCTCCGCGAAGAAATCAGAGAGGAAGGCGTAGAGCGCCGCAAAGAGCGGGATGAACGCGACCATGCCGACAAAGCCGATCATGCCGCCGCCGACCGTGATCGCGAATAGCGTCCAGAACATCGGCATACCGAGAGAATCGCCGAGGATCTTCGGGCCGAGGAAATTGCCGTCGAACTGCTGGAGCAGCAGAATGAAGATCACAAAGGGAATGATCTTTCTCGGCTCCGCGAGCAGAACGAGCAGGCCGCTCGGAACGGCACCTAAGATCGGGCCGAAGAACGGGATGATGTTCGTCACGCCGACAATGATCGAAATGAGCGGAGTGTAGGGGATCCGGAGGATCGTCAGGCCGACAAAGCACAGCAGGCCGATGATAAACGAATCGAGCGTCTTGCCGGAGAGAAAGTGCATGAACTGATAGCTGACATGCGAGCCGATGCGCAGAAAGGTGTGCGTCTGGCGCGTCGGGAAGAGGGCATAGAGCGTCTTTCGCGCCTGTGCCTGATAATGCTCCTTTTTGAAGAGCAGATAGATCGCGAAGACCATGCCGAAGAAGACATTGAGCGTACCCTTGACGATCGAATAGGCACCCGCGGTCACGGCGGCAATGAAGTCCGCGCCGCCCGACGCGATGCTGTCGAGCTTCGGCTCAAACGCGGTCGCGAAGCTGCTGACAGAATCCTGTGCGCTGTTCCAGACGGAAAGCAGCACGGAATGCAGCTGCGGCTGGTCGTGTTCGAGGCCGGCGATGCGGGCCTGGATCCAGTTTCCGGTGGAGGTCAGGTATTCGGGGATATTGACAAGCAGGTTTTTGATGCTGGCAATCAGCTCCGGCACGATCGCCATGATCAGGCCGAAGATGATGAGCGCGACGATCAGCATCGTAACTGTCAGCGCGAGCACGCGCCTTAAGACAGGACGCGGCTTTTTCCGGTCGGTCAGGCGGATGAACTTTTTTTCGAGCCAGACCATCAGCGGGCAGAGCAGATACGCAAAGACCAGCCCGAGCAGAACCGGTGTCAGCACCTGAACGGCTTTCCGGACAACGGCAACCAGCGCGGACCAGCGCCATACCGCGACGCCGATCGCGAGACAGATCGTAAAGGTCCAGACAGCGGTTTTTGCCGTGCCGCGCTGTCTTTCATTCATTCGGAATCTCACGGAAGCATCTGCACTCCTTTCCGTCATTGTACTCTGATTTTCATAGATATTATACCGCAAAAACGAAAAAAAAGAAAGGCTTTTCTTTGAAAATTAATAAAACTGTCACGATTTATTAAGAACGTATGTTTTCTTTCGTAGAAACACTGCGAAACCCGCGGCGTTTCCGCAACTTTTTGTCATTCGGGCGCAATAACTGCTTTCATCGAATTTTCATGTGCTGTTCTCTTGCTTTTTTGTGTCTGATATGCTATAATAGAGCTGTATTGTCGGAAGTATGCCCTGTCCGGCAAACGGAACCGAAAGGGCACCAGAAGAAACGGAGTCTGACAATTTCCATGCAGAGCATGATCGAAGTAAAACAGCGCGCCCTGACGCGCCTTCTCACCGAAAAGGGGCTCAATCCCCCGCAGCAGGAGGCCGTGCGGACGACAGAGGGGCCGGTCAGCGTCCTTGCGGGCGCGGGCAGCGGCAAGACCACGGCCATCGTCAACCGCATCGCCTTTATGATGCGCTTCGGCAACGCCTATTACGGCGAGACACGCGAACCGGACGCGGAGGAAGCCGATTTTCTGCGGCAGACCGCGGAGGGGCTGATCCCGCCCGATGAGCAGCGCCTTGCTGAGATCCTCGGCTTCGCGCCGATCCCCGGCTGGCGGATCCTCGCGATCACCTTTACGAACAAAGCGGCCGCCGAACTGAAGAACCGTCTCTGTGCCATGCTGGGCGACAGCGGCGCGGAGGTCTGGGCGGCGACCTTCCACAGCGCCTGTGTGCGCATCCTGCGGCAGCACATCGACCGCCTCGGCTACACCGGCGATTTCACGATCTATGACGCCGACGACGCGAAGCGCGTCATCGCGGATGTGCTGAAAAGCGACGAAATGCGGGAATATACCCGCGGCGTCACGCTTGAAAAGGCGTTCCCGCCCAAGGCGGTCGCCTATGAGATCAGCCGCGCAAAGGACCGGCTGCTGACGCCGGAGGAGCTGCTCGCGGAATCGGACGGCGATTACCGCCTCGGTACCGTCGCACGCATTTACGCGGTCTATCAGCGCCGCCTGCGCGAATCGAACGCGCTTGATTTTGATGACATCATCGCACTGACGGTGCGCCTCTTCCGGGAATGCCCCGATGTGCTGGACAAATATCAGAACCGCTGCCAGTATCTGCTCGTGGACGAGTATCAGGACACGAACCCCGCCCAGAACCAGCTGATCCGGCTGCTGGCCGCAAAGCGCCGCAATCTCTGCGTCGTCGGCGACGATGACCAGAGCATCTACAAATTCCGCGGCGCGACGATCGAGAACATCCTCTCCTTTGAGGAGCAGTTCCCGGACTGCAGGGTCATCCGGCTGGAGCAGAACTACCGCTCGACCGGAAAAATCCTGGAAGCGGCGAATTCCGTCATCCGCAACAACACGGAACGGCGCGAAAAGAACCTCTGGACCGCCGCCGGCGACGGCGAGCGGGTGCTCTGGCTCCGCGTGGCCGATCAGGCGGAGGAAGCGCGCTTTGTCGCCGACACCGTCGCAGAAGGTGTGCGGCAGGGCGAAAACTACCGCGACTTTGCCGTTCTCTACCGCACGCACGCGCTCTCAAACGCGCTGGAGCGTGCGCTCTCACTTGCCAATATCCCGTACCGCGTCTACGGCGGCCTGCGCTTTTACGACCGCAAGGAGGTCAAGGACATCATCGCCTATCTCTGCGTGGTCAACAACCCCTTTGACACCCTGCGCTTTCAGCGCATCGTCAATGAGCCCAGGCGCGGCATCGGCGCGGCAACGCTTGAAAACATCTCGGCGATCGCCCGCGACCTCGGCATTTCTCCGCTGGAGGTGCTCGAAACCTGCGGCGATTACCCGATTCTGCAGCGCAGCGCTTCCGCGCTGAGAAAGGCGTCGGCGGTCTTCAAAGAACTGCGCGAAAAGGCCGCGGAGCTTCCGCTCGACGAATTCTATGACGAACTGCTCCGGATCACCGGCTACGCCGAAATGCTGAAAAATGAGGGCATTGAGGGCGAGAGCCGCCTTGAAAATGTCGAGGAGCTGAAATCCAGCATCCTGACCTACATCAACACGGCCGAAAACGAAGGTGAAGAACCGACGCTGAACGGCTTTCTGGAGGAGATCTCCCTTTACACCGATCAGGACCGCGCCGATGAATCGGCGGACGCGATGACGCTGATGACGATCCACGCGGCAAAGGGACTGGAATACGAAAATGTGTTTCTGGTCGGAATCGAGGACGGGATCTTCCCGAGCCGCCGCTCGATGGACAGCGAGGAGGAGCTCCAGGAGGAGCGCCGCCTTGCCTATGTAGCGATCACGCGGGCAAAAAAGCGGCTTTACATCACGACGGCCTCCTACCGGACGCTCCACGGACGCACCGACCGCAGCACGCCCTCGATGTTTTTAAGAGAGATCGAGCCGGAGGCCATTGAGCAGAAGAACCGCGCCGGCGACTTTGCGCGGCCTTCCGCGGAGATCCGCTTTCACGGCATCACCGGCGGAGCGGCCGGGACGGCACCTGTCCGGAAAACGGCGGACAGCGGCACAGCGGCTTCGTTTTCCGCGGGCGACCGTGTGCGGCACGGCAGCTTCGGCGAAGGCACGGTGCTGAGCGTCACGCCGATGGGCGGGGACTGCCTGCTCGAAATTGTCTTTGACAAGGTCGGCACCAAAAAGATCATGGCAAATTACGCAAGGCTCCGGAAGCTCTGATTCCGCGGCGTTGCTGATATCAACCGGCAGTCCGCTGCCGGGAACCGAAAGGCGTTAATCATGACGAACAGAACATTTGCAGAGGAAGCGGGCGGCGAAAGCGCGGTCCGCGCAGGAACGGGAGCCGGAAACTTCTTCCGCACGATACGCGACGCGGTCAATTCCAGAATGTCCAAGGCAGTCGTGTTTCTGATCCAGTTTGTCGGCTCGTTCCTGACGATCATTTACCTGCGGGGCGTGTTCCGCATGGCGTATTACAGCCTCTTCTACCGGCTGGATATTCCGGAGGAGCTGCGGAAATCCTACTGTGTGTCGGTTTCGCTCTCGCTGTTTGGCTGGGGGCTGCTGATGCTCTTCACAAGGCGGCAGATCGTCACGCGCATCGTCATCATGATCTCGATGCTGCTCTATTTCCCGATCTTCATCTTCAATTACAAGAACCTCGTGCTCATCGTTCCGCTGGCTGTCATGGCGGCAGTCACCTATCTTGCGAGCGGCACGAAGGAAGGCCCCAAGACGATCCTCGGCGCGGTGTTTCTGACGATCTATGTGCTCGGCGCGTTCGTCTTTCTCTCCGCGCAGAGCGTGCTGCAGCCGCAGGTCACGGAATATGTCGTTGAGCGAGGCTTTTCGCAGACCGGCAATTACCGCTATTCGACGGTCGTGGTCGATGACCGTGCGGAGGGGCACACCTATATCGAACTGGAGCCGAACACCCTCGATATCAAGTACGACAAATCCACATGGTACGCAAAGGGCTACGGCAAGACGGTCTATATGTCCCGCCCGCGCCGGAAATTTGAAGTGACATGGTCGGTCAAGCCGCGCGCGGAGATCACCCGCGAGCTGCTGCTCATCAATCCCGCCGTCACCTTCGACCTCAACGCGGAGCAGATGAAGACGATCGGGCTCGACAAGACCTATTCCAAGGAATACAAGCTCTCCGCGCTGACGAAAAAGCAGCGGATGCAGATCAAAAAGGTCCTCAAAAAGGATCTGGAAAGCGAGGACAAGACGGCCGAGCAGCTCGGCGTCGAGGTTCTGAAGGATGATACCAAGGTGAAGCTCACCTTTGACCAGATGGTCTCGCTCGGGCTGAAGCCGGTGATCGAACAGCGCCTCGCGAATCTCTCCGACGAGAATCTGGCCGCGCTCGGCGTGCCGGAGCAGAACGATGTGCTGACGATCAACGGCAAGGTCGTGTTCCGGCAGTATGTCGCGGTGCTGGAGCGCTTCTACAGCGAGTCGAACCGCGATATCATGGCGTTCATTGAGAGCAACGATGTCGCGCCGCTGACCGACATCGACCTCGCGCTGACAGCAAAGGCGAGACAGGAGCCGCACGGCCTCAGGGACGACGACGAGGAGGCATCCTGACACGGAAGCCGCCTCCGTCAGATTCCGGAGTTTTCCACCGCTTTGAAATGCAGACGCATTTCAGATAAATCAGAAAAGCACAGTTCAAACAGAATGGAGGATCACACTATGAATTATTATCTCGGCGCTGACATCGGCACAAGCGGTACCAAAACCGTTCTCTTTGATGTAAACGGAACGGTCATCGCATCGGCATCGGAGGAATACCCGCTCTACCAGCCGCAGAACGGCTACGCGGAGCAGGATCCGCAGGACTGGGCAAACGCCGTTCTGCACACCATGGCGGCTGTTCTGAAAAAGAGCGGCGTGGACAAGCATGATATCAAGGGCATCGGCCTTTCCGGCCAGATGCACGGTCTGGTCATGCTGGACAAGGACAATCAGGTCATCCGGCGCTCGATCATCTGGTGTGATCAGCGCACCGCAAAGGAATGTGAGGAGATCACGGAAAAGGTCGGCGCGGAGCGCCTGATCGAGATCACTGCGAATCCCGCGCTGACGGGCTTTACTGCATCAAAGATCCTCTGGGTGCGCAACAACGAGCCGGAAAATTACGCAAAATGCGCGCATATCCTGCTTCCAAAAGACTATATCCGCTTTGTTCTGACCGGCGTCTATGCCACGGAGGTCTCGGATGCCTCCGGTATGCAGCTGCTCGATATCCCGAACCGCTGCTGGTCGGATGAGGTGCTCGAAAAGCTCGGCATTGACAAGGCTCTGCTCGGCAAGGTCTACGAATCGCCGGAGATCACCGGCACGCTGACCGCGGAAGCGGCGGCAAAGACCGGTCTGGCAGAGGGCACGCCGGTGGTCGGCGGCGCGGGCGACAATGCCGCTGCCGCGATCGGTACGGGCGTTGCGTCCGACGGCAGGGCCTTCACCACGATCGGCACCTCCGGCGTGGTCTTTGCGCACAGCTCCAAAATCTCGATCGATCCCAAGGGCAGAGTCCACACCTTCTGCTGCGCCGTGCCGGGCTGCTGGCATGTGATGGGCGTCACGCAGGGTGCCGGCCTTTCGCTCAAATGGTTCCGCGACAACTTCTGCGATGCTGAAAAGCAGACCGCAAAGGGCATGGGCGTGGATGAATACTATCTGATGGACAAGGAAGCGGAGCAGTCGCCGATCGGCGCGAACCGCCTGCTCTATCTGCCCTATCTGATGGGCGAGCGCACCCCGCATCTGGACGCGGACGCGAGAGGCGTATTCTTCGGTCTCTCCGCGATGCACGAAAAGCGCGACCTGCTCCGCGCCGTCATGGAGGGCGTCACCTATTCGCTCCGCGACTGCCTTGAGGTCTTCCGTGAGATGAAGATCGATGTGGACAGCATGATGGCCTGCGGCGGCGGCGGTTCGTCCCCGCTGTGGCGCCAGATGCTCGCCGACCTCTTCAGCTGCCCGATCCAGACAACGAAGTCGAAGGAAGGCCCGGCACTCGGCGTTGCGATTCTCGCAATGGTCGGCACCGGCGCGTACAAATCCGTTCCGGAGGCCTGCGCCGCGATCATCGGCACGGACAAGACCTGCGCCCCGAACGCGGATGCCGTTCCGGTCTATGAGCGCTATTATCAGCTCTACCGGAAGATCTATCCGGCACTGAAGGCTCAGTACAAGGAGCTTGCCGCACTGTGAGTATGCTGACTGATCACGAGGGGATGCGCCGGACATCGAAAAAGATTCCGGCGCTCATCCTGCATTTTATCCTGTTTTACGCAGTCTGGGCGTGCTGGGCGCTGTGGATCAAGCCCGCCGTCAAGGATACTGTGGGCGATACGCTGCTGTTTGAGTGCCTTGCCGAAGCCTTCAAGGTTCTGGTATGGACCGTACCGGCGCTGCTGCTGGTCAGAAAGTTTGAGCCGGAAATGTTTGCCGGCCTCAGACAGATGTTTACAAACAGGATCCCGCTGAAATGGCTGCTGTTCTGGACGCTGCTCTTCACAGTGATGGCCGGCGGCGGAAAGCTCGCCTCCGGGATCACGGGCGGCTCGCTGCATATCGACCCTGACTTTCTGTCGAAATCATCGGTGTATCTGCTCACCGTCGGCATCACGGAGGAGGCAGTCTTCCGCGGCTGGATCCTGAACGCGACGGCAAAGAGCGCCGCAGACTGGAAAGCGATCCTGCTCAATGCCGTGCTGTTCCTGTCCATCCATTTTCCGGGCTGGTATCACAAGGGAATGCTGGCGTCGGCGTTCACAGGCTTCGGCTTTCTCAGCATCATGCTGTTCAGTGCTGTGGTCAGCATCTGCTTCCTGAAGCATAAAAACCTTCTGCTGCCGGTTTTTCTGCACATGCTTTACGACTTTGTAATCGATATTATTGCCGTCTGAACGGGGAATTCCGCGGAGGTCTATGCCATGTATGACGATATCATCGTATTAACAGATGAAAACGGCGCGGACATCCGTTTTGCGCTGCTCGATGTCGTACCCTATGAAGGGGACGATTACGCGGTGCTGCTCCCTGCGGACGAGGACGCGGAGATGTTCACGATCCTGCGCGCCGATCCCGATCCTGCCGATCCGGAGGATTATCTCTTCTGCGGGATCGACGAACAGGAGATCATCGACGCGGTGTTCGCGATGTTTCAGGAGCGGCACCCGGAGCTGTTCGGGGAATCTCCGGCGGACTGACTGTCCGGGCGCGGTTCCCGCGGGACAACGGCGCTCCGCCGTCACATTCTGTATATCAAGACCGGCCATTCCGAAAGAGAAGCGAACCCAAAGGAGGAATTACCGTGAAGTACAGACTGACATCCGTCCTGCTTGCCTGCGCGCTTCTTTTCGCGGGCTGCGGGAAGGAGCATGAACCCGCACCCCCGCCGGTACAGACCGGCATGACCGGCATCGCCGGTTCTCAGACCGCGGAGACCGGCACCGCGGCATCCGCGTCACAGACACGAACGGACGCTTCCGGTGCCGCCGCTGACAGTCAGACCGCCTCCGCAGCGCAGAGTACGGCGGCAGTGACGACAGCCCCACAGACCGCTGCGCAGCAGTCTTCCGCGGCACAGGCTTCCGCAACATCGACCGCAAAGCAGACGACCGCTTCTGCCGCAAAAACGACCGTTTCCCAGACATCCCAGCCAGCTTCGGCAGCAGAGAAACAGGCGGCAAAGGCGAAATGCGATTCGCTGCTCTCCGCGCTGCAGACGGCGCAGGCGGAGCAGAAGACCGCACAGCAGGCGCTTTCTGCCGCGCAGAGCAAACAGCAGAGCGCCGAAAAGGCCTATCAGGATTACAATTCCGCGCACAAGGGCGACCTTGACCGCTACGCGCAGGGCTCGCTCGGCTTCTTCACCTTTGTCGGGGCGAAGGATGCCGTCAATGTGCTGAAAACGGCAAAATACGCGTCATCTACGAAAATCGGAACCGAATCAGACGCGACCTCGCTCGCCAACATGGCAAAGGCCTTTGACTTCATGCGCGAATGCAATCAGCTCCGCGCAAATCACGGGCTGAAGCCCCTTGTCGTTACCGACCGCCTGATGGCGATCGCGCAGTCCAACCTCAACTGGTCGGACAAAAACATCCAGCATTCCAAGCAGTTCAATGTCGGCGAGAATCTCTCGTGGAATTACAAGGATCCCTTCAAGGGCTGGTACGATGACGAAAAGGCGACGAACGGCGGCCATTATCTCAATATCATCAATGAAACCTATGTCACGACGGGTTTTGCGGTCTGCACGGCCGGACGGAGCGGGAAATATTCCGTTTCGCACGGGCAGGTGTTTGAATTCTCGGCAGACAAGACCTACACCGTCGATGAATATGAAAAGCGCTTCCGCAGCTATTCGGACAGCATTTCTGCGATCCGGAAGCAGCTCAGCAGTCTGAAATCCGCAGCCGATACGGCGGCACAGCAGACCAAGACCTGTTCTGCCGCGCTGACGAAAAAGCAGGCGGCGGTCAGACAGGCGGAAGCGGCATACAACGCGGCAAAGGCGGCTTACGATCAGCTCGGCTGATGCCGGAGGAACGGAGGAATCGATCATGCGCGAGGCAACTGTCACACGCAGCACAAAGGAAACGCAGATCACCGTCAGCGTGAAGCTTGACGGGAAGGGCGAGAGTGAGATCTCGACCGGCATCGGCTTTTTTGATCATATGCTGACGGCGCTGTCACGGCACAGCGGCATCAGTATGCAGATCAGCACAAAAGGCGATCTTGAGGTGGACGGACATCACAGCGTGGAGGACACGGGCATCGTGCTCGGACAGGCACTCAGCAGGGCGCTCGGCGACAAGTCCGGTATTGCGCGGTACGGCAGTGCGTTCATCCCGATGGATGAGGCGCTCTCCTTCTGCGCGCTCGATCTCTCAAACCGCCCGTTCCTCGTTTTCCGCGGCACATTCACGAATCAGACGATCGGCGGCTACGACGCCTGCCTCACAGAGGAGTTTTTCCGCGCAGTCGCGGTCAACGCGGGCATCACGCTGCATCTTGATATGATGTACGGCAGCAACGACCACCACAAGTGCGAGGCGCTGTTCAAGGCATTCGCGCACGCGCTGAAGGCCGCCGTACAGGAAACGGACGGCACGGTGCTGTCCACGAAAGGAGCGCTCGGATGATCGCTGTCATTGATTACGGCGCAGGCAATCTGTTCTCGGTCTGCAACGCGCTGAACTATCTGAATATCGCGCACACGGTCACAGGCGATCCTGCCGAGGTTGACCGCGCGGACGCAGTGATTTTGCCGGGCGTCGGAGCGTTTCCGGCCGCGATGCAGGCGCTGAACGAGGCCGGCATGACCGGCGCTGTCTGCGAAAACGCGAAAAAAAAGCCGCTGCTCGGCATCTGCCTCGGTATGCAGATGCTCTTTGAGCAGTCGGATGAAATGGGCATCTGCGCGGGGCTCGGGCTGATCCCCGGCGAGGTGAAGCGCATCCCCTCCGAGCGGGTGATCATCCCGCACATGGGCTGGAATGAACTGGTCATCAGGCAGGAGAGCCCGCTTCTTCAGGGCATCGGGACACCGCTTTACACCTATTTTGTCCATTCCTATCAGGCGTTCTGCGCCGATGAAAACCTCATCGCGTACGCGGACTATGACGGCAGGGTGCCTGCTCTGGTCACAGACGGACAGTTCGTGTTCGGCGCGCAGTTCCACCCGGAAAAATCCGGCGAGCAGGGGCTCATGATGCTGCGCAATTTTGAAAGGATGGCAAAATGATCATTTTTCCCGCAATCGACATCATCGGCGGCCAGTGCGTGCGGCTCGTGCGGGGCGATTATGCGACTGCTTCCAAGGTCGCTGAAGACCCGCTTGAAACCGCGAAGAAATTTGAGGCCGCCGGCGCCGAGTGGATCCACATGGTCGATCTGGACGGCGCCAAGGCCGGATATCCCGTCAACACGGAGATCTATGAGAATATCGCGAAGCACACGCATCTGAAGGTCGAGGTCGGCGGCGGCATCCGCACGCCGGAAACGATCAGGGCGTATCTGGATCTCGGCATCACCCGCGTGATCCTCGGCTCCGCGGCGCTCAAAAATCCGCAGCTCGTCGCAGACGCGGTCAGACAGTTCGGCGCGGACAGAATCGTGGTCGGGATCGACGCCAAAAACGAGATGGTCGCCGCAGAGGGCTGGCTCGAAACGAGCAATGTGCACTATATTGACCTTGCGAAGGAAATGATAAAGGCCGGTGTAAAGACCTTTATCTTCACCGATATATCGAAGGACGGCACGCTTTCCGGTGTCAGCACGGAGCAGCTGAGAAAGCTCCGCGACGCGGTCGGGGATCAGTGCAATATCGTCGCAAGCGGCGGCGTACACACGATCGAGGACATCCGCATCTGCAGGGAGCTCGGGCTTTACGGCACGATCGCGGGCAAATCGCTCTATCAGGGCACGCTCGATCTCAGCGAGGCGATCCGGGAGGCCGATTCGATCGTGATCCGTCCGATGACGATCGCGGATTACGATGCCGCCTACGCGATCTGGACAGCCTGCCAGAACGGGCTCAACAATCTGGACGATTCCCGGGAGGGCATCGCGAAATATCTCGCACGCAATCCCAACACCTCCTTTGTGGCAGAAGAAAACGGCGTCGCGGCCGGTGTCATCCTCTGCGGTCATGACGGGCGCCGCGGCTATATCCAGCATATGTCCGTCGATCCGGCATACCGCCGGCGCGGCATCGCAAAGCGGCTTCTTGAACGCGCGCTTGCCGCACTGAAGGCGGAGGGCATCCACAAGGCCGCGCTGGTCGCGTTCAAAAAGAACGCGGGCGGAAACGCGTTCTGGGAGGCGCAGGGCTTCACGCTGCGCGAGGATCTCAATTACCGCAATCTGACGCTGACCGAAATGACGCGGATCGATCCGGACTATCTGTAATCAGGAAAAGGAGAGCAATATGCTTGCAAAGAGAATCATCCCCTGTCTCGATGTCCGGCACGGCAAGGTC
Source organism: Oscillospiraceae bacterium (assembly GCA_018110935.1). Taxonomy (GTDB): domain Bacteria; phylum Bacillota; class Clostridia; order Oscillospirales; family Ruminococcaceae; genus Firm-04. The sequence goes on along the minus strand of JAGDBX010000131.1, from coordinate 14,221 downwards.
GTCAAGGGCATCAACTTTGAGGGCGTGCGCGATGTCGGCGATCCGGTCGCGTGCGCGGCAGAATACAACCGGCAGGGTGCGGATGAGATCGTTTTCTACGATATTGTCGCGTCCTACGAGGGGCGCGGGACCTTCCTGGATGTCGTGCGCGAGACCGCAAAGCAGGTCTTTGTCCCGCTGACGGTCGGCGGCGGCATTTCAACGGTCGCGGATATGCGGGAGGCGCTCCGTGCGGGTGCGGATAAGATCAGCATCAATTCGGCGGCGGTCAAGAATCCGCAGCTGATTTCTGAGGGCGCGGAGATCTTCGGCTCGCAGTGCATCGTGGTCGGCATTGACGCGAAGCGAAACAAAGACGGCGGCTTCACGGTCTATGTCAACGGCGGGCGCGTCGCCATGCCGGTGGATCTGCTGGACTGGGTCGTTGAGGTCGAGCGGCGCGGCGCGGGCGAGATCTGCCTGAATTCGATCGACACCGACGGCGTGCGCGGCGGCTTTGATATTGAAATGCTGCAGGCGGTCTGCAAGCGTGTGAAGATCCCGGTCATCGCGTCGGGCGGCGCGGGAAAGCTCTCGGATTTTGCGAGTGTGTTTCAGCAGACGACCGTTACGGCGGCGCTTGCCGCCTCGCTGTTCCACTTCGGCGAGCTGACGATCCCGGAGGTCAAGGCCGACTGCCGCGCAAAGGGCATCGCGATGCGCTGACGCGCCTTTTGTGCCCGATCCACTGACGGGCTGAGCCCGAAACGATACGGAGATGAACTTCTGATGAAAAACCTTTCCCGGCGCGTTTCCGCGCTGCTGGCTGCCGCACTGGCGCTGTCCGCGTTTTCGCTGACAGCCTGCCACAAGGGCGACGGAACAGAGAAAATCGCGGTGCCGGTCAGGGATGATTCCGACGCGGACCGGTTTGACGCGATGTTTACCGATCTCACGGAGGATAAGAACGCGAAAAAGGATACGCCTGTCGCGATCGACGGCACGGTACGCCCGAAGCAGGGCATTGTCATGGTGATGGTCTACGACAACACCGAAGAGGAGCTCAGCCACACGCAGGCGGTCAATTACTTTGACAGTGACGGAAACACCTACCGCTACCGGCATCCGGTCGATGCGGACGGAGATTTTCTGACGCCGCTGCTGGAGGAATACCGGACCGGTGCGACGGTCGTCAATATCATGAGCGAGGAGGAGCGCAATACGCTCTGGTCGCTTGCAGCGAAAGCCGATACGCTGAGAAACGCGGATTTCAGCTCAAAACTGCCGGGGAAGGATGTCTACGGCAGCACTGCGCTCTATCTGATTGATGAAAACAATGAGCCGATCCTGATCGCGAAATACGATGACACATCTGTCTGCCGCAGCGATCCGGACGCGGTCGCCTTTGCGGACTGGTTCCGTTATTTCTATCACCCCGGATTTACCTTCGGCGGCTGAAACCGCAGAAAGGACCTTCTGTGAAAAACAAACTGGCATCCGCCGGAAACCGGTTCCGGCGGCTTGATTACGGTCTGCTGATCCCGGTCACGGTCTGCGGCTGCATCAGCGTGCTCCTGCTCTATGTCATGTATACGGGGCATGTCACGGATGAGGTCGATTCCAACGACTGGCTTGTGCAGCTGATCTCGATGGGCATCGGGCTCGCCGGCTGCGTCACCGTGGCGGCGATGGACTATAAAAAGCTCGCGAAATTCTGGTTTCTGTACGCGCCGGCGGCGCTCGCGCTGGTCGGGCTGACCTTCACGCGTCTCGGCTACGGCAGAGAGGGCGCGGATGACCGCAACTGGATCGATCTGGGATTCATCCAGCTGCAGCCCTCGGAGATCCTGAAGCTGGTCTTTCTGCTGACCTTTTCCTACCACATATCCAGAGTTCACAAGCGGATGAACCGCCCGCTTCAGCTTTTGCTGCTGCTCCTGCACGCCGCCGTCCCGATGGGCATCGTGGCAGTGCAGGGCGATTACGGCACCGCGATCGTGTTCGCGGCCGCGACGGTCTTCATGCTCTTTGCGGCGGGGATCTCGGTCTGGTACATCCTGGCGGGATGCGCCATGCTGCCGGCTGCGCTCTGGTTCGTCTGGAGCTATGTGTTCGGCGATATCCACCGGAAGCGGATCCTGGTTCTGTTCCATCCGGGCACCGATCCGCTCGGTCTGGAATACCAGCAGGATCTCGGCCTGAAGGCGATCCGTGCGGGCGGCCTGCTCGGACAGGGCCTCAAAGCCGAAAGCTATATCAGCGTGCCCGAAATGCACAATGACTTCATCTTCTCGTTCATCGCGCAGGCATTCGGATTTGTCGGCGCGGCGGCGGTCATCGTGCTGCTTGCGGTCATCTGCCTGCGGCTCTTTTCTGACGGGCGTTCCGCAAAGGATATCATGGGCAGAACGATCTGCATGGGCGTCTTTGCCGTGATGTTCACGCACTGCCTGCTGAATATCGGCATGGTGCTCAAGGTCATGCCGGTCATCGGCGTACCGCTGCCCTTCTTAAGCGCAGGCGGTACCGCGATGGTCTCGATGTATCTCTGCATCGGGCTCGCAGTCAGCGCCTATACGCATAATATCCGAAAATACCGCGTATTCTATGACGCGGAGCCAGAGCAGTAACGGCAATGCCGCTGCTCCCCATTTTCATCAAAGGAGTCTTTTTTCATGAATGATCTCAACACCCTTTACCCGATCGGCGTCACACGCCACACCGTTTTCTGCATCATCGCCACACTGTTTTTCCTCGCGCAGTTTTTCCGGACGAAACGCTGGCATCAGATGATCCTCGCGATCGCGATCCCGTGTTCGCTGCTGGTCTACATTGCGCCGGACAACAAGGCGCTCTATTACGGGATCGGCATTCTGGAAGCGGTCCTGCTCGCGGCTGCGCTCGTCTGCAGCATCGTTCAGGGCAGAAGGGACGCGAAGGCTGAGGCGGCCGCAAAAGCGGCTGCGGAAGCGGCACAGAACAGCAATCCTGCGGGGGTGTGACCATGCGTGCGAAACGGATCGTGTTTCTCGACTGGGCGACCATGGCGTATCATTCCGAAGAGCTGAGCTGGCGGCGCTTTGCTCCGCTGGCCTCGTCGGTCGATGTGTTCGCCGCGACCGCACCGGAAGAGACTGTCTCTCACATCGGAAACGCGGATGTCGTCATCTGCAACAAGGTGCTCCTCACGAAGGAGGTCTTTGATGCCTGCCCGAATATCCGGTATGTCGGAATACTGGCGACCGGCTTCAACAATGTCGATCTGGAGGCGGCGACCGCGCACGGCGTGACGGTCTGCAACGCGGGCAGCTATTCGACCGATGCCGTCGCACAGCTTGTCTTTGCCTATCTGTTTGATTACTGTCAGCGTGTTTCGCTCTATGCGATGGAAACACGCCTCGGCCGCTGGGAGAGCGCGCCCACCTTTTCGTATTTCCCGTATCCGACCGCGGAGCTGCGCGGAAAAACGCTCGGTATCATCGGCTACGGGCATATCGGAAAGCGCGTGGCGGAGATCGCGTCCGTGCTCGGAATGCGCGTGATCATCGCGACGCGGACAAAGCCCGAAAACTGCCCGTATCCGGTCATGGATACAGACGCGGTCTTTGCGGGCTCCGATTTTCTGACGCTCCACTGCCCGCTCAACAGCGGCACGGAGCATCTGGTCTGCAAAAAAACACTGTCTCTGATGAAAGAGACAGCCGTGCTGATCAACACCTCGCGCGGCGGCACTGTCTGCGAGCCGGATCTCGCTGACGCGCTCAACAATGACATGATCGCGGCTGCCTATGTCGATGTGCTGGACAAGGAACCGATGCGCGCCGACACGCCGCTCAAAACCGCGAAAAACTGTGTCATCACGCCGCATATCGGCTGGACGCCGCTGGAGACGCGCAGGCGTCTGCTTGAGATCACCGAGGATAATCTCCACGGCTGGATGAACGGAAACCCGCAGCATCAGGTCAACCGGATCCCGGAAGCACCGATGGACTGAAGTACCGAAAGGAAGAATCATTTTTGGAAACCGCAAATACTCTGCGCCCCCTTTCTGAAAGCCGGCGCATCGTCGTCAAGGTCGGCACCTCGACGCTGACACATCGCACCGGCAAGATGAATCTGCGCCGGTTCCACAATCTCGTTCGCGTGCTGGCCGACCTCTCCAACGCCGGCAAACAGCTGATTCTGGTCTCATCCGGCGCGGTGGGCCTAGGCGTCGGGCAGTTAGGGCTCCGCGAGCGGCCGACCGATACGCCGTCCAAACAGGCTTGCGCCGCGGTCGGGCAGTGCGAGCTGATGTACCTCTATGACCGGCAGTTCGGTAATTACAGCGTGAATGTCGCACAGATCCTGCTGACAAAGGCCATTCTCACGACAAACGGCGGCGTCAACGCGGGAAACTGCATGGAGAAGCTGCTCGAAATGGGCGTGGTGCCGATCGTCAATGAGAATGATACCGTCGCGATCGATGAACTGGAGCTGGAGATCGGCGAAAACGATTCTCTGGCAGCGATCGTCGCGGGACTGGTTCACGCCGACCTGCTGGTTCTGATGAGCGACATTGACGGACTGTATTCCGCGGACCCGCACAAGGATGCGGATGCCGAGCTGATCCCCGTGGTGCGGGAGATCACATCGGAGATCGAATGCATCGCGGGCGGTGCCGGAACGCCGAACGGCCGCGGCGGCATGGCGACCAAGATCTCAGCCGCGAAAATGGCGAATGAATCAGGCATTGACATGGTGATCATGAACGGCGAAAAGCCGGAGCGGCTCTATGATCTGCTGCTGAACGACGAGCCGGTCGGGACAAGATTTGTCGCCGGAACGAACCGGGGATGAATCAGCCGGTCACCGGAGAAACCGAAGATTTATCATCAGAAAAAGATGATTCCAACGGAATAACTGACCGTATTACAACACGAATGACCAGTGAAAGAAGCCCCCGCCTGACGGCGGGGGCTTTGCTGTCCTCATAACAGGATGCGCAAGGGACACTGTCCCTCGAGCAGGGTTCGGGGCAGAGCCCGATTCAAATCATCGCGCAGCGATACTGCTCACGGTGCGCCGGGAACACCCGGCTTGCCGATCAGATCGTACCATATGGGATCCATTTCCGCCAGCATAAGGTTGGAGTATTTCAGGATCATCGCGGCATCATAAGCGGTCAGTTCGCCGTCCAGGTCCACATCACCGATCACGATCTGTTCAGGCGTCAGCGAATAATCCTCCGGATCAAGCTCCAGAATGATGTCGTTGAATCCGCGCAGAACCAGCATGGAGTCATACGCCGATACTTCTCCGTCGCCGTCCACATCGCCGAAGAGGCCGACATGGATCGCACAGGTCAGGACCAGCGATTCACCGCTTCCGTTCAGAACCTCTGCTGTGACCGTGCAGTCGCCGGAGTCAGCCTTTGCGGTCACAACACCGTTTTCAGCGACCTCAGCAACTGTGTCGTCACTGGAGCTCCACTTGATTCCGGTGCCGTATGCGTCCAGAACAGCCAGCTTCAGCTGCTCGCCCGCCTTCGCGAAGCTGTAGCGCTCATAATTGAGGCGCGGTGTTTTGGAGGCATTGACCGTGATCGTGCCGGGGAAGAGCTTGGCCCTGTTGTTCACACGGTCGGTATTGACCGCCTCCGTATACTTATCGACACCCGGAACGGTCTTTCCGCCTTCTTCGATCCACTCGATCTGATAGACCTTGCCGTCCGGCGCGTCCTCCGGAATCGTGAAGGTGATGTAGCAGATTGCAGAGCCGTCTGCGGCCTGCTGGTTCTTGCCCTCAGGGCAGGTGAACACAAAGGAGATCGGAATGGTCTTGGAGCTGGGCTGTGCGCTGCAGAGATACGCTTCGCCGGCACCGATGCTTCTGACGCCCAGACCCTCGGTGTAGACCCAGTAAAGCGACATGCCTGCGGTGCCGGGATCGTTAAAGACATAAACCGGAACCTTGACCTTTTCGCCGGGAGCCCCGCTGGCATCGCCAAGAACCATATACATTCCTTCCGCCATGCCCGCATAGCTGTTCTCAACAGGCTCAGCGCTCACGGAAACAACGGTGGTGGTCTCCTCAGGCAGTGAAGTTTCGGCAGGAGCCTCGGTGGATTCAGCCGGAGCCTCGGTGGATTCAGCCGGAGCCTCGGTGGATTCAACCGGAGCCTCGGTGGATTCAACCGGAGCTGCGGAGCTTGTGGTTTCCGTCAGAACAGCCGTGGTCTCAGAAGCGGTCGTTTCTGTAGTAGTGGTCACTTCCGCAGTGGTGGTCACTTCGGTTGTGGTGGTCTCTTCCGGAGCCGCAGCGGTCGTGGTTTCGGCCGGTTCGGCTGTGGTTCCGGCATCGGCAATATAGTTCACATCAGCAGATGCCGTCCCGTAAGGTTCGGCCGCGCCGACTCCGTCGACCGTCACGGTGACCGGATAAGTGCCGGGGGTGTTCGGATCCACCGCAGAGGTGTCAAGATGAATCTCCAGCGGGATCATCAGATAACCGGAGTGATGCTGCAGCATACAGTCAGCGATTCTCACTTTGTTCAGCTCGCAGGTTTCCGGCAGCGCTGCCTCAATTTCAGCACTATCAGTTGTGCCGTCAGAAAACGCAGCATTGATGCTGATGGCGGCTGTTCCGCCTGCAAGGCTGAGCGGCTCACCGACGGTGAGCGCGGAAACGCCCTCCGGCATCGTCAGTGTCACAGTTGCGGTGATCTCACATTCCAGCTTTTCGTAATCGAGCACATGGATCGTCAGGGGCTTGGATTTGAAATCGACCGATTCGCCGTCGGCAGACGTGCAGTCGCTCTTTGCCGGCCACTTCTTGCCCGCTTCGAGCGTCGCGGCGTTGATGTACGGCTCACGGCGGATGTCAAGGACATAATCGCCGACAGGCGTCTCCTTCGGGATATTGAGACTCATCTCAGCAAACGGCTTGTCATAAGCCCAGCTCACCGTCTCGTCCCAGGCGGTCTTGCCTTCCTCAGAGGAAGAATCCGCATTCACATCCTGCGCCATACGGTAACTCCAGAACAGGTTCATCTGCGATTCGTTGAACGTCTGCTCGAAGCATTTTGTCGGATCGCCCTCGTTTTCGCTGTCAAAGCAGTAGGGGGAGGCAAGATCGGCTTTCGTCATCGTAATGCCGTAGTTATGGAAGATGTCGTTCTCATCGACCTCGCCGTCATTGATCTGCATTTTCAGAGAAATGCCGTTGACGCCGGGATTGGACGGAACAAACAGCTTGACGGGGACAGACTGATCGCCTGCCGCCAGACTCTGTGTGCTGACTGTCACCTCATTGCTGCCGTCAGTCGTCTGAAAGTCAAACACAAGATCCGGTGACGCTGCTTCTTCTCCCCCATCCGCGAACGCAGACAGGAACGGGACAGAAGAAAGCGCCGTGCAGCAGGCCAGTGCCGCCGCGAGAAGTCTCTTCATTCGCATATTGCTTTGTCCTTTCTGTTGTTGGTTTGAATATTTCCACAGCGCCGCGAAAGCGTCAGCTGTCGGATTCGGATTCCGGCTGCCGGAGCAGACCGTAGGTCAGTGTCAGCAGGCTGTCTGCCAGATGCACATTTTCGACCAGGATGCCCGGATCGTCAAAGCGCAGATCGCCCTGACTGAAGTTCCAGAAGGCGCGGACGCCGAGCGCGACCAGCGTCTGTGCCAGCGCGGGCGCCGCGGATTCCGGCACACAGAGGATCGCGAGCTCCGGCTGCTCCTGATGGCAGAAGCCTGCCAGCGTGTCCGTGTGGTGGATCGGCATTCCGTTCAGATCTCTGCCGGCCACAAAGGGGTTTTCGTCAAAGAGCCCGATCAGCTCACAGCCGCAGCCGGCATAGCTGACATGGCTCGCGATCGCGTGTCCCAGATTGCCGAGCCCGATCAGAATGGTGCGGCGGTGCAGCGAAACACCGAGGATCTGCCCGATCTCCTCACAGAGCGCGCGGACATTGTATCCGTAGCCCTGCTGGCCGAAGCCGCCGAAGCAGTTGAGATCCTGCCGGATCTGTGAGGCGGTCAGCCCCATCAGCTGTGAGAGCTCCTTGGACGAGATGCGGACGATGCCCTTCTCGCGCAGCTCTCCGAGAAACCGGTAATATCGCGGGAGACGCCGGATCACAGAGGGCGAGATCTCCTGTTTTGCCATGTGGCGGACGCCTCCTTACTGCAGCTTTGCAGCGAGTCTCTTGTTGATCTCCTCAAGGAAGGTCTTGGAATCGACCTTGCGCTTGTTGTCCAGCTTGGAGAGCAGATACAGATCACCGGTCATGATGCCGTCCTCGATCGTGCCGATCGTTGCGGCTTCGAGCTTGTCGGCGAAATCGCAGAGCGCAGGGATGCTGTCCAGCTCGCCGCGCTTTCTCAGCGCGCCGCTCCACGCAAAGATCGTCGCGACGGAATTGGTCGAGGTCTCCTCGCCCTTGAGATATTTGTAGTAATGGCGCTGCACGGTGCCGTGCGCCGCCTCGTATTCGTAGACGCCGGTCGGCGAGACCAGCACAGAGGTCATCATCGCAAGCGAGCCGTAGGCGGTCGAGACCATGTCGGACATGACATCACCGTCGTAGTTCTTGCATGCCCAGATGTAGCCGCCGTTGGAGCGGATGACGCGCGCGACCGCATCGTCGATCAGGGTGTAGAAGAATTCGATGCCGGCAGCCTCGAACTTCGCCTTGAATTCGGCCTCATAGATCTCCGCGAAGATGTCCTTAAAGCGGTGGTCGTAGATTTTGGAGATCGTGTCCTTGGACGCGAACCACAGATCCTGCTTCAGGTCAAGCGCGTAATTGAAGCAGGCACGCGCAAAGCCGGAGATCGAGGCGTCGAGGTTGTGCAGGCCCTGCACCACGCCGTCGCCCCTGAAGCTGTGGATGAGCTGGCGGGTTTCCTTTCCGTCGCTGTCCGTCACGACGAGCTCTGCCTTACTTCCGCCGGAAACGCGCATCTCGGTGTTCTTGTAGACATCGCCGTATGCGTGACGGGCGATCGTGATGGGCTTTGTCCATGTCGGGATATACGGTGTAATGCCCTTGACGAGGATCGGCGTGCGGAACACGGTGCCGTCCAGTGCCGCACGGATCGTGCCGTTCGGCGATTTCCACATCTCGGTGAGATTGTATTCCTCCACGCGGGCGGCGTTCGGGGTGATCGTCGCGCACTTGACAGCGACGCCGTACTTCTTGGTCGCCTCCGCGCTGTCGATCGTCACCTGATCCTTCGTCTCCTCGCGGTGCTTTAACCCGAGGTCATAATATTCAGTCTTCAGGTCGATATACGGGGTGATGAGAATATCCTTGATCCACTGCCAGAGGATTCTGGTCATCTCGTCGCCGTCCATTTCGACGAGCGGTGTTGTCATTTTGATCTTTTCCATCGGAAAGACCTCCTTATAATGTATTCCGAATGCGGTATACCGCCGGTATGTGCAAAGGTTCTGACCGGAAAACACAGCCGCGTGCTGTCATTTGTTCCGGCACATGAGCCAGATAAGCCCGGCGATGATTGCGGCGGGAATCAGCAGAAAAGCGATGGTGTCACAGAGCTTTTCAATACGCTCTTTTCTGTAATGCTGCAGCTTTTCCAGTACCGCCAACTGAAGCGTCAGCCCGGAAATCACGCCGAGAACAACCGAAGCAGCGAACGCGCCGAACAGGTTCTCCGCAGTCAGCGTGCCTGCCGCCAGCCATACAAACAGCAGGGCAAGCGGAAAAATGAAAATCGTACACAGAACGACAATGCCGCTTCCTTTCGGATGAAACGGTGTATGCATTTTCTGTCCGCCTCAGTTCCTGCCGGCCGCTGAGAGCCGGATGACCGCGGCTGAATCCGTTTTCATTTCTTCAGCGCTTCACGGGTGTAATCCAGCAGACCGCCGGCCAGCATGATATCTTTGGTACGGCCGGTCAGTTCGCAGAGCACCGGGATCTCCGCGCCGTTTGTTCTGTTGACAACGGTGAGCTCGGTCTTTCCCTCCTCGACGGCCTTGCGGACGCCTGCGAGTTCGAGCTGATCGCCCTGCGCGATTTTATCGTAATCTGCCTCATTGACAAAGGTCAGCGGCAGAATGCCTGCGTTGATGAGATTTGCGCGGTGGATACGCGCAAAGGACTTGACCAGCACGGCCTTGACACCGAGATAGAGCGGTGCCAGAGCCGCGTGCTCGCGGGAAGAGCCCTGACCGTAGTTCGCGCCGCCGACGATGATGCTCTGGCCGAGCGCCTTTGCGCGCTTGGGGAACTCCTCGTCGCAGACCGCGAAGCAGTGCTCGGAGATCTTCGGAATATTGGAACGCAGCGGCAGGATCTTTGCGCCCGCCGGCATGATGTGGTCGGTCGTGATGTTGTCGCCCACCTTCAGCGAGACCGGTGTGTCGATCGTTTCGAGCAGCGGATGCGTTTCCGGATACGGCTTGATGTTCGGGCCGAGCTTGATCTCGACGGAATCCATATCCTTCTCTTCTGCCGGCAGTGTGACCATGTTGTCGTTGATCGTAAAGACATCCGGCAGCGGGAACTCAGGCATATCGCCCAGCGTGCGCGGATCGGTCAGATAGCCCGTCAGCGCAGAGGCCGCGGCGGTCTCCGGGGAGACCAGATAGATCTGACCGTCCTTTGTGCCTGAACGGCCTTCAAAGTTGCGGTTGAAGGTACGGAGCGAGATGCCCGCGGAATTCGGGGACTGTCCCATACCGATGCACGGACCGCAGGCGGATTCGAGGATTCTCGCGCCGGCGTCGATCATGTCGCCGAGACAACCGTTTGCCGCGAGCATATTGAGCACCTGCTTGGAGCCCGGCGCGATCGCGAGCGAAACATCCGGATGCACGGTCCTGCCCTTCAGGATGTAGGCAACCTTCATCATGTCCAGCAGCGAGGAATTCGTGCAGGAGCCGATACAGACCTGGTCGATCTTCAGCTTTCCGATCTCGGACATCGACTTGACATTGTCCGGAGAATGCGGGCAGGCGGCCAGCGGTTCGAGCTTTGAGAGATCGATGTCGATGACTTCGTCATAGACGGCATCGGGATCGGCGGACAGCGGTGTCCAGTCCTGCTCGCGCTGCTGTGCCTTCAGGAAGGCTTTTGTCATTTCGTCAGACGGGAAGACGGAGGTCGTTGCGCCGAGCTCCGCTCCCATGTTCGTGATGGTCGCACGCTCCGGCACGGTCAGGGTCTTCACGCCCTCGCCGGTATATTCGATGACCTTGCCGACACCGCCCTTGACGCTCATGCGGCGCAGCACCTCAAGGATGACATCCTTTGCCGCGACCCACGGGGAGAGCTTGCCGGTCAGTCTGACATTGACGACCTTCGGGCAGGTGATATAATAAGCGCCGCCGCCCATCGCCACTGCGACATCCAGACCGCCCGCGCCGATGGCGAGCATGCCGAGGCCGCCGCCGGTCGGGGTGTGGGAGTCAGAGCCGATCAGTGTTTTGCCGGGAATGCCGAAGCGTTCGAGGTGCACCTGGTGGCAGATGCCGTTGCCCGGGCGGGAGAAATACAGGCCGTGCTTTTTTGCGCAGCTGCCGATAAAACGGTGATCGTCAGCGTTTTCAAAGCCGTTCTGCAGGGTGTTGTGGTCGATGTACGCGACAGAGCGCTCGGTGCGCACGCGCGGCACGCCCATGGCCTCAAATTCGAGGTATGCCATTGTGCCGGTCGCGTCCTGCGTCAGCGTCTGGTCGATGCGGATGCCGATCTCGGTCCCGCGGACGAGTTCGCCCTCTACAAGGTGGGCGGAGAGGATTTTTTCAGTCAGGGTAAGACCCATAGTCAGAAACCTTCCTTTCGCATAAATATACATTGTTATTTTACACCGAAACGGGGTTGTTTGTCAAGTGGTTTTGCGCGGGAAAATTCGCGGGGGCCGGTTTTCACGGCGCTTTGACGCAAAATCTGTTTTTCGCTTGACAAACCGCCCCCTTCCCGCATATAATGGAAGCAGACACCACCATTACGCAGAAAGGGGAAAAGCTATGTTTCTGACGCCTTATCCGCATATGCTGCACGGAGCGGACTATAATCCCGAGCAGTGGCTGCGCCATCCCGATATTCTGAGGCAGGATATCGAGCAGATGAAGCAGGCGAACATGAACTGTATGTCGGTCGGCATCTTCGCGTGGAGCGCTTTGGAGCCGACAGAGGGAGAATACTGCCTTGACTGGCTCGGCGGGATCATTGACCGGCTCTTTGAAAACGGCATTTATACCGTTCTGGCGACGCCCTCCGGCGCAAAGCCGCTCTGGATGTCGCAGAAGTATCCCGAGATCCGCCGCGTGAACGCACAGCGCGTGCGGGAGCTCTCCGGCGGGCGGCACAATCACTGCTATACCTCGCCTGTCTACCGGGAAAAGGTGCGTGCGATCAACGAACAGCTCGCAAACCGGTTCGGAAAGCATCCGGGCGTCATCCTCTGGCATATCAGCAACGAGCTGCAGGGAGAGTGCCACTGCCCGCTCTGTCAGGAGGCCTTCCGCGAGTGGCTGAAAAAGCGTTACGGCACGCTCGATGCGCTCAATGAGGCGTGGTGGACGGCGTTCTGGTCGCACACCTACACCGACTGGACGCAGATCGAGCCGCCCTCACCGCGCGGTGAAACCGGCGTACACGGGCTGACGCTCGACTGGAAGCGCTTTGTCACGCACCAGACCTGCAGCTTTTTTGAAAACGAGATCGCCCCGATCCGCGCAGTCAATCCGGAGCTCCCCGTGACAGCGAATCTCATGGGCTTTTATGACGGCATTGATTACAGAAAGCTCGCCAAGCTGCTCGATGTCGTCTCATGGGACAGCTATCCCGCATGGCATTCGCAGAAGGACGGCGATGAGACCTACAACGCCTTCTGGTCGGATGCCTTCTCCGATTACTGCCGTTCGCTGCTCGGAAAGCCGTTCCTGATCATGGAAAACACGCCCTCACAGACGAACTGGCAGGATGTCTGCAGGCCGAAAACATGGGGCTTTCACCGTCTGAGCGCGATCTCGAATCTCGCGCACGGCGCAGACAGCATCCAGTACTTCCAGTGGCGGCAGAGCCGCGGATGTGCCGAAAAATTCCACGGTGCCGTCATGACGCACGCGAATCGCACGGATACCCGCGTTTTTCAGGAGGTCGCCGGCGTCGGCGCCATGCTCAAAAAGCTTGACGCGCTCTGCGGCGCCTGTACGCCCGCAAAGGCGGCCATTCTCTATGATACCGAAAGTCACTGGGCGGTCAACGCCGCACAAGGGCCGAGAAACTGCGGCATCGGCGACACCGACCTGATGCTCCGCTTTTACCTCCCGTTCTGGAAAGCCGGCATTTCGGCGGATATCATTGACTCGGATATGGATTTTTCCGCCTATGATCTGCTGTGCGTTCCGATGCTCTATCTGCTGCGCGGTGATGTATCGCGCAGACTGCAGGAATTTGTCCGGCGCGGCGGCACGCTTGTCATGACGATGCACACCGGTCTTGTTGACGAGCACGACCTCTGCTTCATGGGTGATACGCCCGGAGAAGGGCTGGCCGCGCTGGCGGGCATCCGGTATCTGGAGAGCGACCCGCTCTATGACGGCATGGAGGAGCGCATGGTGCTCGTCAGAGAGCCGTTCCCGATGGCGGATGAATACCGCGCCGAGCGCCTCTGCGAGCGCATCGCGGCAGAGGGCGCCGAGGTGCTTGCCGTCTACGGGCATGACAATCCCTGTATGCCGGATGATCTGCCCTGCCTCACGCGCAATAAGGTCGGCCGCGGCACGGTATACTATATCGCGGCGTTCCCGGAGGAGAAATTTCTTTCTGACCTGCTGATCCCGATCTGTGAAAGCCTCGGTATCCGTCGGGCACTGGACGCAGAGCTTCCGCACGGCGTGACAGCGGCCGCCCGTATTGCCGGAGACGGCACAAGGTTCGTTTTTGTGATGAACTGGACACGGGAAAAGAAAACGGTCACGCTTCCCAAGCCGATGAAGGATTATGAGACCGGCAGAGTGTATCAGAATGTACTGCCGCTTGCACCGTACGGCGGAAAGATCCTGACCGCGGCCGCACGCTGAGAAATCCCCGGCAGACCAGAACTGCCCTTTGATATACAGACGCCCCCGCCGTACGGCGGGGGCGTCTGTGTATCATCGTCTGTAAAGGAACACATTGAAAATGAATTCGTTGTTCCAGTATCCTTCCACGGTGGAAGGCAGGAATTCCACGCGCAGGCCGTGCTTCTGCGCAAAGTCCGTGAAGAACTTCCGGCTGTAAAAGAGCTTC
>JAGDBX010000130.1 GCA_018110935.1 Oscillospiraceae bacterium | reverse complement strand
GCTGGAAACGCTCAAAAAGAAGCATTCCGCGGTCAGTACGATGGAGGACGGCATCCTGAACGGCGGCTTCGTCGTGAAGATCGCGCGGTTCTACGGTGCTTCGGCAATGCGGGTGTACAACTACGGTCTAAAGAAGGAATTTCTGGACCGGTACGCGGTCGAGGATGTGCTGAACGCGAATCATCTGACGCCGGAACAAATTTTCAACGATATTTATTAAGGAGTAACCGTCATGGAAGCAATCGAAAACCTGATTACACGGAGAAGTGTCCGTCAGTTCAAGCCGGAGACCGTCCCGAAGGATATTCTGGAGAAGATCATCGAAGCAGGCACCTATGCCCCGACCGGGATGAACTGGCAGTCTCCGGTGATCATTGCCGTTACGGACAAGGCGCTCCGCGACCGCATTTCCGCGTGGAATGCGAAGGTCATGGGCGCGGAAACCGACCCGTTCTACGGTGCGCCGGTCGTGCTGATCGTGCTGGCAGACAAGACGAAGCCGACCTATCTGTATGACGGCAGCCTTGTGATGGGCAATCTGATGAACGCCGCACACGCATACGGCGTGGCAAGCTGCTGGATTCACCGTGCAAAGGAAGAATTTGAGAGTGAGGAAGGCAAGGCGCTGCTGAAGGAGCTCGGTATTGCGGGCGATTATGAGGGCATCGGGCATTGCATTTTGGGCTATGCGGCAAGTGAGCTGCCGCCGGCACAGCCCCGTAAGGAGCAGTATGTTTTCTGGGCAGAGTAATGGAAAACCTGTAAACAGAGACCGCCGCGGACATGATGTCTGCGGCGGTTTCTTTCATAAAAACAGTCAGCATTGCCGGCGCGGGCTCCGCGCTTATGAGACAAACACGGTCTTGCACCCGTGCTGATAGGCGGTATCCAGCACCGCCTCAAAATTCGCGTCGGACATACTGCCGCGCACGATCCACGGGATCACATCCAGTTTGCCCGTGACCGCATCGGCGAGCTGCAGCAGCGTTTTCGTCTGCTCGGCAAAGCTCTTGCCGGAAAGATCGTATTTCTGGTTGTCATAACGGAACGGCTGCTCAAATTTCGCGTAGTCAATGCGCACACAGACCGATTTCACCGTCAGTGCCTCCGGATGCAGCGCCTCTGCCTTGCCGCTCAGCGCGTCGGAAAGATCGACGGTCAGCGAAGCGTTCGGTTCTGCGACGGCAATGCCGTTGACCAGCGAGGTCAGGGCGCCGCGGCGCTGTTTTTCGTCCGTTGCCGCTGTGCCGATCGCCTTCTGATCGTTCTTGGAAAACACCGGGAAGGCCACGTCGGTCAGCAGCAGCCCCATGAAGTCCGCCTGCGCGATCTCTGCCGCCAGACTGTTCAGATAGCTCCGTGCGGAATCGGAATAGGGGGAAATCCACGCCCGCTTTTCGGCGTCTGTCCAGAGCTTGTCATCCTTTTCAGTGGTAAATGCGCCCTCCGGGAATGCCGCCGGATAGAGACGGTCGCCCAGCACATCGGTCATTGCATAGCAGGAAAGCCCCATTGCACTCACGGTATCGGTGATTTCCTGCAGGGTGAGCGTGCTGGTGACGACTGCGCCTGCCGTTTTCGCCGCGGGGATATCCGTCCGGTAGCGGATCCAGCCGCCCTCGGTTTTCAGCGGAATGACGAGCGCGGTATAACCGCTCTGAGAGAGCACGGAGACTGCCGAGCTGAGCACCTGTACATCCGTGAGGGAATCCGGCGAGAGACAGTATGCGACGGTCGCGTCCGAGGCGAGCCGGAAGCCCAGCGCGGTCGTTTCAGCGGCGGTTACGGCGGATGTTGTCTTTGTGGTGACCGTGGTCGCAGC
>JAGDBX010000129.1 GCA_018110935.1 Oscillospiraceae bacterium | reverse complement strand
GATTCCGCGCTCTGCGGAGCACGGCCAGAGTGCGCTGCCCTCTGGACTCCCGCGAGCTTTTGAAAAAGCTCGACCAAAACTTTTATTTTGAGAAAGCCCCCGCCGTCAGGCGGGGGCTTTTCTGTCCTCATAGCGGGATTCTCAAGGGACATTTGTCCCTTGAGCGGGGGTTGGGGCGGAGCCCCATTACAGATCATCGCGGAGCGATACACTATACAATACTTCGCGTTTATCCGAGCACCACAACGATCTCGTTTTCGGCGTTCAGCGCCTCGGCAGGCAGGAAATTGCCTTCGACCGCTTTGCCGTTGACCGTCATTGATCTGACGCCCGACTGCACATGATCCGGATTCTGAATGTCGATGCTGAGCTTTTTGCCGCGGAACAGCTTGCGGATCCGGAAGCCGTCCCATGCAGAGGGGATCGAAGGATCAATACGCAGACCGTTCAGCTCCGTGCGCATACCGCAGATGCCCTCCACGCAGCCGACCATGACCGTCGAGGCAGTGCCTGTCAGCCAGTGGACATGTGATCTGCCGGCGAACGGCGAGCGCTTGCTCTCTGTGAACTGCCCGTGGACATACGGCTCCATGACGCGGATCTCCGCTTTGTCGTTCATTGCGGCGGGAGAACTCTCCATGAAGTATGTGAAGGCTCTGTCGCCGTGTCCGAGCAGTGCCTCCGCGAGGATCAGCCAGCCCTGCGACTGCGAGAAGATACCGCCGTTTTCCTTGGGGTCGGGATTGAAAATGTGCATGAGCGCGCCGCTGAAATAATGGTCGATATAGGGCGGCTCCAGCAGTTTTGCGCCGTAGGGCGTGTTGAGAATACGGTAGACGCTGTCCATCGCGGTCTCCGCCTGCTCCTTTGTGGCAAAACGGGAAATGACCGACCAGCTCTGCGGGTTCAGCCACATATTCGCTTCGGGATCGTGCTTGGCACCGACGATCGTACCGTCTTCGCGGATGCCGCGGATGAAGCGGTCTTCATCCCAGCACTTTGCGAGCGCTTCAGAGAGCGCCTTCTGCGCGGATTCCAGATAGGCGACATAGTCAGCATCGTGCTTCGCTAGTGCCATTTCCTTCATTTCACGCATCGCGTAATAAAGCTGGAACGCCACAAAGGTCGATTCGCCCTTTGCGCCCAGCCGCAGACAGTCATTCCAGTCCGCGTGCAGACCGGCAGGCATATTGTGATCGCCGAGACGCTCCATCGAGAAGCGGATCGCGCGCTTCAAATGCCCGTAAACGGTGTCCTCGCCGCCGTTTGCGTAGACGATGACCTCATCGAGAAAGGCCTGATTGCCGGATTCGCCGATATACTTGACGATGGTCGGGAACAGCCAGAGCGCGTCGTCCGCGCGGTAGGAGGGGTGACCTGTCTCCTTGACATATTCCGGATCATCCGGCGTGTTTTCGTGACCGGCGTTGTGCGTGAATTTGACAAGCGGCAGACCGCCGCCGTTATCGACCTGCGCGGAGAGCATGAACCGGATCTTTTCAAGTGCCATGTCGGGGTTCAGGTGAATGATGCCCTGAATGTCCTGCACAGTGTCGCGGTAGCCGTAGCCGTTGCGCTCACCGCAGTAGATCAGGGATGCCGCGCGGGACCAGATCGAGGTGATGAAGCACTGGTAGGCGTTCCAGACATTGATCATGTTGTTGAATTCGGCAGAGGGCGTCTCGACCTCAAAGTGCGAGAGCTGCTCATGCCAGTAGGCGCGGAGCTGTTCGATCTCCGCATCCGCGGTGCCGGGCTTTTCGTACTTGGCAAGGATCTCCGCCGCTTCCGCGGAATTGCGCTGACCGAAGACATAGGTCAGAACCTTTGTCTCACCGGGCGCGAGCTCGATGTCAGACTGCAGCGCGCCGCAGGAATTGGAATTGTAGTTCATCGTGCCGTCGCAGCGTCCGTTTTCGACCGCGATCGGGTTGGAATAGGTGCGGTACGGGCCGATGAAAGATGTCAGGTCGCCGTTCGCGGACGCGACCGGTGCGCCTGCCAGGCCGAAAAAGCGCTCCATATGGTTCGAGCCTGTCTCATCTCTGCCGCTGTTCTCGTTGATGTGCTGGATGATGCGGTTTCCGCCGTCAAAGCTTGTCCGCGAGATGAAGAGCGTGTACTGCAGATTGACCTGATCCTGCTGGTAATTGCTCTCGTTGGTGAACTCGATAAAGCCGGTAACAGCAAGCTTTCTGGGCTTATCGGAAGTGTTTGTGACCTTGCACTGCCAGACCTCATAGGTATCCGGAACAAAATAGGTCGTTTCCGTCCGGATGCCGGCATATTCCGAGGTGATGACCGTATAGCCGGTGCCGTGACGGCAGACGGAGCTGTACTGCTCCAGCGGCTTGCCGACCGGCTGCCACGAAGCGGACCAGTAATCCTTTGTTTCACGGTCAAAGAGATAAATGTATCTTCCGGGCAGCGCCATCATGGAATTGAAGCGGAATCTGCCGATTCTGCCGTTTGCGCCGGATTTGACAAAGCTGTAGCCGGCGGCGTTGTTCGTGATGATTGCGCCGTATTCCGGATCGCCGAGATAGTTCGACCATGCGGCCGGCGTATCAGGACGGGTGATCACATATTCTTTGTTTTTGAGATCAAAGTAACCGTAGTTCATGGTATCCTCCTTGCGAAGAAAGCGATAGATATATTCATTCTACCATAAACGCCCCGAAAAAGCAAGCGTATACGCGATTGTTCACCGTTTATTCACAAGTCAGGGCTGACAGAGATTCAGAAGCGCACATCCCGGATCATAGAATATGTTAAATATAAACGCGGTATGCCGCCGCCTGCCGCAGACAGGTTCCGGCAAAGCAGAATAAATTGCTCTTTGTTTTTCACATATTTTCTAAATATTAACAGCAAACTGCGAAATGTATCCTTCCGCATAAGCAAAGCGTCCTTTGCACAAAAAAACTGCATAATTTCTCAAAAATTGCTTGACAAATACGCGAGGATATGATAAACTGAAGCTGTACGGCCGATGCGGAGGGGGTCCGCGGCGGTTGTAACGATTTTGCTGAGGATGCGCGGATCTCAGCAGTACGAAAACGGAGGGATAGCGAATGAAGAAAAAGCGTTTACTGAGCCTTGCGAGTGCCGCGGTGATCGCGCTGTCGGCTCTGCCGTCCTTCGGTCTTTCCGCTTCTGCGAAGCAGCGGACCGGAACCACGGATGACGGCTACGACTGGGAGCTGTGGAGCGAGGATGACAGAGGCACGACCGAAATGAATCCCGGCGCAAACGGCACATACAGCTGCCGGTGGGAGGGCTGCAAGAACTGCCTGTTCCGCTCCGGCAAAAAGTTCTCGGATTACCCGCAGTGGGATACGCTGGACGGCATTCAGGTGACCTACAATGCGGATTTTCACGGACAGGGCAACACATATCTCTGCATCTACGGCTGGACAAAGAACCCGATGGTCGAATACTACATCGTCGAGACCTACGGCGAGTGGAAGCCGCCCGGGGGACAGGGCTACAAGGGCACGCTGACCGCGAATGACGGCGAATATGAGATCTATTCGTGCATGCATCAGGGCCCTTCCATCGAGAAGGACTGGGATAACTTCCCGCAGTACTGGAGCGTGCGCAGGAACGGCCGTACCAGCGGCGTCATTGACATCGACAAGCACTTTGCCGCGTGGGAAGCAGCCGGCATGAAGATGGGCGGACTCTATGAGGTCGCGCTGAACTGCGAGGGCTACGGCGGCGACCAGTACAGCGCGAGAGGCAGCGCGACGATCCTCCAGAACGACCTCAAATTCGGCAAAGATCCTTCACAGACAGTCAAGTATACCAAGCCCTCCGGCTCCGGTACCGGCATTACAGACAACTTTGAGGGCACCGGCACCGACTGGAAGGGAAAGGGAACGGATGAATACGGCCTGACCTCTGACTATGCAGTCGAAGGCAAGCAGTCGCTCTATGTCACCGGCAGAAAAAAGACCTCTGACGGACTGCAGTGCAGCGGCGGAACAGAGCTGGAGGCGGGCGGCAGGTACAGCTTTTCTTCGATCTGCTCCTACAAGGACAGCAAGCAAAGCTCGCTGACCTACACGCTGGGACTGAACTACAAGAAAAACGGCAGCGATGTCTATGAGGAACTGGCCGCCGGCATCGGAGAAAGTGAAAAATGGGCCAATCTGCAGAAGGAGTTCAGCGTTCCGGAAGGCGCGACCGACATTTCACTGAGCATCCAGACAGAAAACAAGGATAATCCCGGCGAGGGTGACCTGCTGCCGTTCTTTGTTGACTCCGTCCGGCTGAGCCGGATCATCGTGGATACGACGTCATCGACGACCACGACTTCAACGACCGTGACGCCTCCGAACAGGCTCCTGCCCGGTGATGTGGATGTCAACGGCAAGGTGCAGATCGCGGATGCCGTGCTGCTGGCGCGGTATGTCGCGGAGGATCCTGTCACCGTGACGGCGGAAGGCCTCATCAACGCGGAGCTGACCGGAAACGCGACGCTTGATTCGGGTGATCTCGCGGCTTTGCTTGTGAAGATCGCGACTTCGTCGTAAAACCGGACACCGCATAATAAACGCTCCCCCGCAGGTTTCAGCGACCTGCGGGGGATTCTTCTGCCGTACCTCTTGCAAAGACGCGGGAAATGTGATATAATAGTAAAGTTACGGAATTTGAACACGGAGGGATCATTTTGACTACGAGAGAGGAGATCTCGCGGCGCCGTACCTTTGCGATCATTTCGCATCCGGACGCCGGTAAAACCACACTGACCGAAAAGCTCCTGCTCTACGGCGGGGCGATTTCGATGGCAGGTGCCGTCAAAGGCAAGAAAAACGCCCGTCACGCGGTCTCGGACTGGATGGAGATCGAAAAGCAGCGCGGAATCTCTGTCACTTCATCCGTCATGCAGTTTGAATATGACGGATGCTGCATCAATATCCTCGATACGCCCGGACATCAGGACTTTTCTGAGGATACTTACCGCACGCTCATGGCCGCTGATGCCGCGATCATGGTCATTGACGCAGCAAAGGGCGTCGAGCCGCAGACAAGAAAGCTCTTCAAGGTCTGCGTCATGCGCCATATCCCGATTTTCACCTTCATCAACAAAATGGATCGTGAGTCCCGCAATCCCTTTGATCTGCTGGATCAGATCGAAAATGAGCTCGGCATCAAAACCTACGCGGTCAACTGGCCGATCGGCTGCGGCAAGGATTTCCGCGGCGTGTTTGACCTTGAAACGCGGCATATCCTCTCCTTTGAGGCGACCGGCGGTCAGCACACGGTCTCGCAGACTGAGGTCACGCCGGATGATCCGGCGCTGGCTGAGCTGATCGGAAAGGACAATCACGCGCAGCTGGCAGAGGATATTGAGCTGCTGGACGGCGCCTCTGAGGATTTCGATCTGGAGGCGATCCAGTCCGGTTCGCTTTCTCCGGTGTTCTTCGGTTCTGCACTGACGAATTTCGGCGTGGAGCCGTTTCTGAAGCGCTTTCTTGAGCTGACGCCGCCCCCGCTCGCACGCGCTGCGGAGGGTGAGACCGTTTCGCCGTTTGACGAGCATTTTTCGGCATTTGTATTCAAGATCCAGGCGAATATGAATAAGGCACACCGCGACCGCGTGACATTCCTGCGCATCTGCTCAGGCAAATTCACGCGGGACATGGAGGTTTATCATGTGCAGGGCGACAAGAAGATGCGCCTCTCACAGCCGCAGATGATGATGGCCGAAAACCGCGAGATCATTGACGAAGCCTATGCAGGCGATATCATCGGCGTGTTCGATCCGGGCCTGTTTTCGATTGGCGACACGATCTGCTCACCCGGTCACCGCCTGAAATTTGACGGCATCCCGACCTTTGCGCCGGAGCATTTTGCCAGAGTGCGCCACAAGGACACGATGAAGCGCAAGCAGTTTGTCAAGGGGGTCATGCAGATCGCGCAGGAGGGCGCCATTCAGATCTTCCACGAGCCGGAAAGCGGCATGGAGGAGGTCATTGTCGGCGTGGTCGGCGTGCTGCAGTTTGATGTGTTTGAGCACAGAATGCGCAGCGAGTACAATGTCGAGATCATCCGCGAGCCGCTGAGCTATCAGTATATCCGCTGGATCGGCGGCATTCCGACGGACAAGAAGCCGCAGCTGATCATCAGCGAAGACACGCGTCTGGTGCAGGATTTCCGTGACCAGTATCTGCTGCTGTTCACAAGCGAATGGAATATCCGCTGGGCACTGGAGCGCAACGAAGGTCTGGAGCTCCGCGATTTTTCAAATAATTAAGAAGGATCGCTCCGCGATGATTGATAATGGGGCTCCGCCCCAACCCCCGCTCAAGGGACACCGTCCCTTGAGAATCCCGTTATGAGGAGACAAAAGCCCCCGCCTGACGGCGGGGGCTTTCTC
>JAGDBX010000128.1 GCA_018110935.1 Oscillospiraceae bacterium | reverse complement strand
GAAGCTCTTTTACAGCCGGAAGTTCTTCACGGACTTTGCGCAGAAGCACGGCCTGCGCGTGGAATTCCTGCCTTCCACCGTGGAAGGATACTGGAACAACGAATTCATTTTCAATGTGTTCCTTTACAGACGATGATACACCGAATAAAACCGATCCCCCGGCGCCTGCCGGGGGATCGGTTTCTCATTTTCTCATTCAGGATCGCTGTCCCGTGTTCCCGGTATCAATCCGGCCGGGACGCAGTGTGTTTCCGGAAGGGGGGGATCAGGCACAGCAGCAGGATCCCGGCCGCCAGCACAGCGGTCACGCAGAGCCCGCCCTCCATGCCGAAGTCCCCGCCGTTCAGCCACTTTGAACCGCCCTCTGAGGAAAAACGCATCACCGAATCCGGCATATCCATGCCGCTGACTCTGATGCCGAACAGATTTCCCTGCGCAAAATTCCAGATGCCGTGCATCGCCGCCACGCCCCAGATGCTGCCTGTGCGAAGCACATAAAACGCGGCGAACATCCCGAACAGGCCGAGATTGATCATCGAGAGGATGCTGATGCCCTGATTGCCGATATGCGCGATCGCAAAATACAGCGAGCTGGTCGTCACCGCTTCGGTCACACCACGCTGCGTGCCGGTCGAGATCATCAGCCAGCCGCGGAACGAGATCTCCTCGCTGAAGCCCTGCACAAGCCATCCGATGAGCAGTGCCGTGAGCGTGCCGGCTGACAGCTTCTCTGTTCTGCCCTCAAATGTCAGTGCACCGCAGCGCCACGCAAGCAGCACCGCCGCACCGAACATCACAAAACCGGCTGCCGCGCCGCCCAGATACTGCGGAAGCATGCCTTTCCGCTTCATACCGGTCGTGCGCAGCGGCCGGTTTTCGATCTTCCGGCAGTAATACAGCGTCAGAACGATCACGAAAACAGTCAGATACAGCGAAACGATCATCGAGACTGACGCGTTTTCCTCTGTGACAGGCGCGACAGTTCCGATGAAGCTGCCGGTCAGTGCGGAGAGCAGAACGCCGGCCAGGATCACGAGCCAGAACCGGATCGTCAGCCTGCCGGAATTTTCAGGGATCGCAGTATCCGGCATAGCTTTCAGTTCGGCGAACAGCGGGTTAGTATCTGACATAAAAGCAGGGTCCAGCTTCATGTTTGTGCCTCCGTTATAGTGTGGTCGCGGCAGAGTGCCGCCATGTCCGGACGGAGCGGACAGGTAATTTCCGTGTCAGCGCCGGTTCGCGGATCCGGAAAGCGCAGACAGCCGCAGTGAAGCGCGTGCGCGGAGAGCAGTGAGCAGTCCCCGCCGTAGATCTCATCGCCGAGCAGCGGATAGCCGAGATATGCCATGTGAATACGGATCTGATGCGTTCTGCCCGTCTCCGGAATCAGCTCCGCGAGAGAGCAGGCAGGGTAATCCGCGACAATGCGGTAATGCGTGACAGCGCGCTGACCGTCCGGCCGGACACAGCGCGTGATCACGGAGCCCTCCGTCCGTGCGATCGGCGCGTCCACAGTGCCGGAGCCGGACAGCCCGCGCGGAATCAGCGCGTAATAGCGCTTCTGCACATGCCCCGTGAGTCTGCCGGCGGCATAAATATGCTTTGCGACAAGGCAGAGCCCGGATGTATTGCGGTCAAGGCGGTTGACGGCGTGAAAGCCGCAGTCCGCGTACACTGCCGCAAAGCAGTTGATCAGCGTGTCGCTGTAATGCAGCATGGAGGGATGAACCGGCAGATTGACCGGCTTGTCAAAGACGGCATAGTCCGCTGTTTCGGCGGCAACGGGAACGGTGATCTCCGTGTTCGGCGGAAAGCCGCAGTGCTCCTGCCAGCTGAGGCGAACGGTTTCGCCGGGCAAAACCGGATCAATGACGCGGCGTGGCATTCCGCAGACTGTAATGCCGCCCGGGATCGCCTTTAATTTCGCGAGCAGTGCCGCGGAGACGGCGGCGTCCTGCCGCAGGAAGCGCCGCAGCATGACCGGCTGGTCCCGCTGCACGGGAAAGTCAAGAATCGGCATGGTGAGTTCCTTCTGTGGCCGTATGCACGCTCAGCGGAGCGGAAACGGTGATGTGCGGAGCGATCCGTGCGAGGTCAGGATACCGCTTTCAAAGATATCGACGAGGCCGAAGGAGGGCAGCTGACCGTCCCGCGGGAGTGCGGCGCTGCCGGGATTGAACAGGCGCACACCGCGCACTGTTTCATCCACGCGTGTATGGATATGGCCGAACAGGACGAGGTCGGCATCCTGCGAGCGTGCGAGACGCACAAGGTTTTCGCGGAGACTGCCCGCGGTATAGCGGTGTCCGTGGGTGATGACGGCACGGTGTGAAAACGGCAGATCGAGTGTCATGAGCTCCGGCGAACGGGAGCTGAAATCGCAGTTTCCGCGCACAAACCACAGTTTCGGCGCCAGTGCGGGAAATTCTGTCAGGAGCGCGTCACATTCCTGCTCTCCGTCGCCGCAGTGAACGATGTAATCGGCGTTTTCGTGCATCAGAACGGCCCGGCGGAGGAGGTCCTGTCTGCCGTGGGTATCAGAAATGACAAGAATCTGCATTTGGATTCCTTTCCGGTTTTTCTCCATTATAGCACAGAATGAAAGCAGCGTCAAGGCATGCGGATTTGCACGGGGCGCGAATGGAAGGTGAGAGGAAACCGTCGGCGAAGCCGCCGGTTTCTTTCTGTTTCATCCCCGCAGACGCCGGAATCGCTCATTTCATAAAAAACGGGCGAACCCTGTTCGGATTCGCCCGGAAGCTGCAAGCTCCGCCTTGCCGTCGCCTGAGGAATAAAACCCGCTTGAAGCAGGTGGGTACCCGCCTGCGCCGCTCTCGCTCCCTGGCAACCGCCTTGGGCGGGAGGTCTGCAATCCTGGACGCAGAGACTTGATTCCCTATTCACAGATGTTGGATTATATCAAATCAGGCTTGGTCGCACAAGGCAGAATGCTTTGTTCGCAGCTGCTTGTTTCTTGCTATTAGTATATCATGGAACGGCAGAAAAATCAATCGGTAAACTGTACTAATTTTTCTCCGTTTGTTTATTGAAACTGATGAAAACGATACTATTATTCGTCTTCTTCACCGTCAAGATCGTCTTCTTCCTCCTCCAGACGGTCAAGGAAGATCTGCGCGATGCGGTCATACTCCTCATCGCTCTCGATCGGGACAAGGATGTCATTGCCCTCCTCATCCTTCTGTACGGCGAGCACGACCAGCTCACATTCCTCAAGCAGCTCTGAGGGATCCTCCACATGCGGGATAAGCGCAAAATAAACACTGCCGTTCTCTTCGAGCAGGTCGATCAGCTCAAAGAGCTTTTCGTTCCCCTCCTCATCCACCAGAGTGTAAAGCTCAGGGGCGTCCATCAGTTCATTGTCCTGTCCGTTCATAATCTGATCTGCCATAAGTTTTCTCCGTTCTGCCGGATGATATCCGGGCGTTAAATAATATAGTATGCGCATCCTCTGTCCGAAGACACGCACCGCAATCATTCTAACCGATTTTGACGCTTTTGTCAAGTCCCGCATTGCGGTATGTGTGCCAAAAGATCCTTTCGGATGTTTGAATATTGCTGAATCATGTACTTGACAAATATAAATAAGTGTGGTATAATAACGATGTCAAAGATTGTTCACAAAATGTTTACAGAATCATCATGAACTGGGCAGGTCTTCAGGAGTAGCCCGGTGATCAGAAAGACAGACAAAGAGCTGTCACGCACTGCCGTTTGATTTGTTTTTTTATTAGGAAAGAAGGCGCAGAACATCCGTAAAGCAGGAGATTCTGCGCCTTTTTATATCAAACACCGAAAGGAAGCGATTTCATGTTCCACACTTTGTCACGGAGCCTCAGGCGGCTGCTGCACGGCGGTGCAGTGATTGCCGCGGCGGCAGCCCTGCTGCCCGCGCTCCCCGCACTCAAAGCGGAGGCCGCCAGCTATGACCTCACGATCGACGGCGTTCAGGTGACTGACAGCAACAAAAATGACATCCTCGGAAACGGCATCTTCAGCTACAGCTCCTACAGCCGGACACTGAGCATCAACGGCAGCTATAATGCGACATCATCGTATGCGATCAGTTCTGACATTTCCAATCTGACGATCGATGTAAAAAAAGAATCGGTTCTGACCTCCAAGAATCTGTACGCGGTTCTCTATATCAGGGGAGATACCACGATCACCGGCGGCCGCAAGCTGACGCTGAAGCAGAAGGGCAATCCGAGCTCGAGCTCGCAGAGGGGCACCAATGCGGTCGCTTGCTATAACAGTGCCAGTCTGACGATCAAGCAGGTCGACCTGACGGTTCAGTCCCTCTATGGCGACGGGATGATGGCCGGCGCGTACAATACGGTGACTGATTCTTACGATCAGGATTACACATCCAAGCTGAAGGTTATCGAATCGGATGTGGTCGTTGAACCGGGCGAAAATCTTGACATTGGAATTCATGGTTTCCATGGCGGCATCGAACTCAAAGGCTGCTCGATCACGACACCTTCAGATTATCTGATCAAAAACGGCGCGGTTTATACCCGGCAGGGTGAATATGAACCGACATACAGCAAAAAGGTCGTCATTACCGCTGACAGCTACGATCTGATGATCAAGGGCAAAAAGGTCAAAGGCTCGAACTGCGGGGACATCCTGGGTGACGGCGTTTTCCGCTATGTCAACAGTACGAAAAACCTGTTCATCGAAGGTGACAGTTATTTTAATGATTATACGGGCATTGAAAGCCATATCCCCGGCCTGAAGATCTTAGTCATGAAGGATTCCCGTATGACTTTCAGACTCACGGGACGCAGTTTAGCCCCGATCGAGCTGTATGCAGACACTTCGATCATGGGAACCGGAACGCTGACCGTCAATACGGAAAGTGTCGGAATTCGCATGAACGCAGGCACACTGACGATTAGCGGCACAAAGGTTATTGTCAACAGCACTATCTTTGGCATCCATGGAAACAACGACAGATCCTCCAAGCTCGTGATCCGTGAAGCCTATGTTGCTTCCAGCGGCAATACCAGCGGGCTCGAAGGCTTCCTCGGCGGCATTACACTGGACCAAAGTTTTATCAGTGAACCGGAGAACGGCGTCATTCGGAACGGCGCGATCAGAGTGGGCAGTACATCTGCCTGTTCACAAAATGTTGTGATTGAGCCGGTGAAAAAGCTGGATCCGGCGCTCTTCTCGCTTTCCAAGTCAAAGTATGAATACACCGGCAGACCGGTCAAGGTCGGCAGCTATCTCCGCTGGCAGAACCACGACGGCATCCGGCCGAAATACGGCGAAGACTTCACCCTTGAATACGAAAACAACATCGCGTGCGGCGCAGATACCGCGCAGGTGAAGATCGTCGGAACCGGCAGATTCAAGGGCACCGTCACGCTGAAATACACCATCATGCCGAAGAAGCAGGCAAAGCCGAAGCTCCGGACATTGAACGGCCATATCCGCGTGGAGTGGACGGCTGATGAAAACGCCGAGGGGTATCAGGTGCAGTACTGCAAGGATCCGGGATTCACAGGCAGCACGCTGCACAGCGCGTCCATTACGGACAGAGCCTACTGCACGCTTGCCACCTATCCCCGGATCGACGAGACATGGTATGTCCGCGTCCGCGCCTATGTCAAGAACAGCGCAGGATCGAGATACGGCACATGGAGCGACGCTTCCTCCATCACGGTCGGCACGATCGACAATGTGACGCTGAGCCAGACATCGTTCGTCTATGAAGGCAGACCGGTCAAGGTCGGAAACTATATCAGCGTCAAATCCGGCACGACCTCTCTGAGATACAACATCGACTTCATCCTTGTCTACAAGAACAACACCGCCCCCGGTACAGCGACAGTGCGCGTGGAGGGTATCGGCGAATATGCTGACAGTGTTGTGAGCAAGCGCTACACGATCACGGCTCCGTAACGGCAGCGTGATTCAGCGGGGGCTTTGGTTTCCCGGTTCATATTGTGTATCTGTGCGGCGGCGTGATACGATCACGCCGCCGCACAGCACATTTCCGGCAGTGTCGTAGACGACGGCGGACTGTCCCGGTGCCGCCGCCCTGACCGGTTCACGGAACCGGATCCGCATCTGCCCGTCCGGCAGCATCGTGCAGACAGCCGCCTGTGCAGGATGATGATACCGGATCTTCGCCTCCGCATCAAGCGTCTCACCTTCGGCAAGAGGGGGGATCCCCATGAAGCAGAGCGCTTCGCAGAGCACCTCATCGGTCAGCAGAGAAGCGGCTTCCCCCAGAACGATCCTGTTTTCTGCCGCACAGATCTTTGTCACATACACCGGCCGGCCGGCCGCGATGCCGAGGCCTCTGCGCTGCCCGACCGTATACCGCCAGATGCCCTGATGCTGTCCGAGCACCGTTCCGGCACTGTCCGTAAAATCGCCGGGCGGCGGAAGCGGATGTTCTGCGTGTTCCTCCACAAAATCCGCGTAGCTGCCGTCCGGCACAAAGCAGATCTCCTGCGAATCGGGCTTTTCCGCGACGGGAATCCCGGCATATTCCGCGATCCCGCGCACCTCTGCCTTGGTGAGCGTTCCGAGCGGCATCAATGTGCGCGCGAGCTGTGCCTGCGTCAGCCGGTAGAGCATATAGGACTGATCCTTTTCGCTGTAGGCGCCCTTCCGCACGGTATATCTGCCGTTTTCCCGCACGACAGACGCGTAATGGCCGGTCGCGATCTGATCTGCCTGCATGGCGTCAGCCGCCGCGAGCAGCCCGCGCCACTTGATCTCACTGTTGCAGAAGACGCAGGGGTTCGGCGTTCTGCCGCGGAGATACTCCCGTACAAACGGCTCTGTGATCCCGCTGCGGAATTCGCCGAGACAGTTCCGCACATAGTACGGGATCCCGAGCTGCGCACAGACCGCCTGCGCGTCCGTGATCTCGCAGCAGCGGCTTTCCGCTCCGTCATCCCCGATCCAAGTTTTCAGCGTCACGCCGATGACGTCATATCCCGCAGCCTTCAGCAGATACGCCGTCACGGCGCTGTCCACACCGCCGGACATCCCGACGATCACACGCCGCCCGCTCATATCACATAGCTGCCTGTCTCATCCGCGCAGATGCCCTGCTCGATCAGCTCCGCAAGTGTCATGCGGTCGGTGTACGCACGCATCGCGCCGTTCAGCTTGTCCCACAGGCAGCCCTTGATGTTCCGGCGCAGGCCGCTTTCATCGTCGCTCTCCGCGGCATCCGCCAGAATGCTGCTGTCCAGCGCGTTCAGCACCGCCGTGATGCGGATCTCAGAAGGCGGATGGATCAGCGAGTAGCCGCCCTTCTGCCCCTTTGCGGCGCGGATCAGGTTTGCCTGCCGCAGCTGGATCAGGATCTGTTCGAGATATTTCGGCGAGATATGCTGCCGGTGCGCGATCTCCGCCGTCGTGACCTTCTCTCCCTCCGCGGAGTGGATCGCGATATCCGCAATGGCAGCGATGCCGTATTCTGCTTTTGTTGTGTACTTCATGCTCCGCCCTCCGCGTCGTGCTCGTGCAGAAGAAGCTCAAGCGTTTTCCACGCCAGCACGGCGCATTTCACGCGTGCCGGCATTTTGGAGATATTCTGCAGCGCTCCCGCTTCCTCCAGCTCGTCCAGCTCATCCTCCGTGATCGAGCCGGCGATCATTTTCTTGAACAGCGCAGTCAGATGCAGCGCCTCCTCCTTTGTCTTTCCGATGATCAGATCCAGCATGATGTCAGCGGACGCCTGAGAGACCGCGCAGCCGATGCCGGTGAAGGAGCCGCTTTTCACGGTTCCGTTTTCGATCTGCAGATGCAGCGTGATCTCATCGCCGCAGCTCGGGTTCAGCCCCGCGTGCGAACAGGTCGCACAGGGCAGCTCATGCAGATGCTGCGGGTGCAGATTGTGATCCAGCAGCACTTCGTTGTAGAAATTATCCGCCATAGCCCATTCGCCTCCTGACTGTTTTCAGCGTGGAAATAAACCGTTCGATATCCTGTTCGTCGTTATAGAGCCCGATGCTCATGCGCACCGTGGACGGCACGCCGAGAAACTGATGCAGCGGCTGCGCGCAGTGATGACCGGCGCGGATCGCGATGCCGTCTGCGTCAAAAATGGCCGCGATATCATGCGGATGCACGCCGTCCACCGCAAAGGTGATGATGCCCATGTGCGCGGAAGCGTCCTCCGAACCGATGATCCGCACGCCTTCGATCTCCCGCATCTGCGAGAAGGCCAGCGCCGTCAGCGCGGCCTCATGCTGCCCGATCTTCTCAAAGCCGATCCGGCTGATGTAATCAATCGCCGCGTGAAGTCCGACCGCACCGCCGACATTGACCGTGCCGGCCTCAAATTTGTGCGGCAGCACCGCATAGGTCGCGGATTCCCGCTGCACATATTCGATCATTTCGCCGCCGGAGAGAAACGGCGGCATTTCGTCGAGCAGCGCCTTTTTGCCCCAGAGCACGCCGATGCCCATCGGCGCGTACATTTTATGGCCGGAAAACGCGAGAAAATCCACATCCAGCGCCTGCACATCCACCGGCATATGCGGCACGCTCTGCGTACCGTCACAGACGATCAGCGTACCGTTTTCATGGCAGATCTCCGCAAATGCGCGGATCGGATTCAGCGCGCCGAACACATTGGAGATCTGCGCCGCTGCAAAGATCTTTGTGCGCGGCGTCAGTGCGCGGCAGAGTGCCTCCTCCGTGTACTGACCGGTTTTGTCACATTCCAGAAACCGCAGCTTTGCGCCGGTCCTCTGCGAGACGATCTGCCACGGCACGAGATTGCTGTGGTGCTCCGAGACCGCGATCAGGATCTCGTCGCCGCGGCAGAGATTCTGCATACCCCAGCTGTACGAAACGAGATTCAGGCTTTCGGTCGCGTTGCGGGTGAAGATGATCTCCCGCGCACTTTTCGCGTGAATGAAATCGCGGACGGCTCTGCGGGCGCTTTCGTAGGCGTCGGTCGCCTTCACGCTCAGATCATAAAGCCCGCGCAGCGGATTCGCGTTTTCCGTTTCGTAATAGCGTGTGACCGCGTCCGTCACGCATTTCGGCTTCTGTGCTGTCGCAGCGCTGTCGAGGTAGACCATCTCCGGATATGCCGCAAAAACGGGGAAATCCTGTTTATTCATCCGCCTGCTCCCTTCCGAGCAGGCGATTTACGCGCTGCTCCGTTTCCGCGTCGCCGATCTGTCTGACGACGCTGCCGAGCTGAGACTGCGCAAGCAGCTCATAGATCTGCGCTTCCGGAATCCCGCGCGACTGCATATAGAAGATCTGCTTCGGATCGACCCGCCCGATCGTCGCGCCGTGCGTGCCCGCGACATCCTCCTCCGCGCAGAGAATGACCGGAACCGTCTTGTTGACGACGGTCTCGTCAAGCAGAAGCACATGCTCCTGCTCTGTTCCGGCGGAGCCTGCCGCACCGTTCCGGAAGTCGATCGTGCCGCGGAAGATCTTCTTTGCCGTGCCGCGCAGAACGCCCTTCACGGCAGTGTCGGAAGCGGTCTTTTTTCCGTTCTGCACAATGTTCAGATTGATGTCGAGCGCGTCGCTGCCGGCAAGCGTATAGCCGATCTGCGAGCTGAACGCCGATTTTCTGCCGTTCATGTTCACCGTGATGCCGCTGACGCAGTCCGCGGTGTTCAGATAAAGCTGAACAAGCTCCAGTACGGCATTTTCCGCAAGCTCCGCGTTCAGGTCGAGGACGGTCTCTCCGCCCGTGACGATCTGCACGAGCCGGATGCGTTCGCCGCTTTCCGCGCGGACCGCGGTGCTGACAAAAGCCTTCTCCGCGTTCACATCCATGATGACGGTGCGCGGCTGTTTTCCGCCGGAAATCACGACCTTTGCCGACTGCTCCGCCGTGATCCTGACAAGGTTTGAACTGTCGCCTGAAATGACGGTTTCTTCCGCGGCGGTTTCCGGTAATTCGCGTTCTGTTCCGTTGACGCCGAGCCATGAGAAGGTCGGCGCGGGGGACTGATTCAGTCTGACTGCTGCCATATGCCCTCCTTAACCGGTCGTACCCGTCATTTCCAGACGGATGAGATTGTTCATTTCCACCGCGTATTCCAGCGGCAGCTCCTTTGAGACATTCCCCGCAAAGCCGCTGACGATCATCGCTCTGGCCGCCTGCTCGTCCATGCCGCGGGACATCAGATAAAACACGGCATCATCGCTGATCCTGCCGATCTTTGCCTCATGCCCGATGTCACATTTGTCCGTTCGGATGTCCATGACCGGGATCGTGTCGGAGCGGGAGATGCTGTCCAGCATCAGGGATTCGCAGCTGACAGAGGAACGGCTCCCGACGGCGGACTCACGCACCGTGACCGCGCTCCGGAAGGTGCTGATGCCGCCGCTCTTGGAGATCGACTTCGTGTCGATATGCGAGGAGGTGTCCGGCGCGTTGTGTACGATCTTGGCGCCCGTGTCGAGATTCTGTCCCTCACCCGCAAAGGTGATGCCCGTGAATTCCGCGGACGCGCCGCGGCCGTTCAGAACGCTCATCGGGTAGAGATAGGACACATGCGAGCCGAAGCTGCCCGAAACCCATTCGATGCGCCCGCCCTCTTCGACCAGTGCGCGCTTCGTGTTGAGATTATACATATTCTTGGACCAGTTTTCGATCGTCGAATAGCGCAGCTTCGCGCCCTTTCCGACATAGAGCTCCACGCAGCCCGCGTGCAGTCCGGCCTCATAATACTTCGGCGCGGAGCAGCCCTCAATGAAATGCAGGTCGCTGTTTTCCTCGAGGATGATCAGCGTGTGCTCAAACTGTCCCGCGCCTCTCGCGTTCAGACGGAAGTAGGACTGCAGCGGGATCTCCAGCTTCACGCCGGCCGGCACATACACGAACGAACCGCCCGACCAGACCGCGCCGTGCAGCGCGGCAAACTTGTGATCGGAGGGCGGCACGAGCTTCATGAAATGGCTGCGGATGATCTCCGCGTATGCCGGATCGTGCATCGCGCTTTCCAGATCGGTGTAGACCACGCCGGATTCCGCGACCTCCTTGCGGACATTGTGATACACGAGCTCACTGTCATACTGTGCGCCGACGCCCGCCAGCGATTCGCGCTCCGCCTGCGGGATGCCGAGACGCTCAAAGGTCTCCCGGATATGCTCCGGCACATCGTTCCAGTCTGTGTTCATGCGGGATTTCGGCCGGATATACGCGACGATATTCTGCATATCGAGCCCGTCCACGGGCGGGCCCCACTCCGGCATTTTCATGCGGGAAAAGACCTCCAGCGACTTCAGCCGGAATTCCCGCATCCAGTCCGGATCATTCTTTTCCTGCGAGATCTCGCAGATGATCTCCGGCGTGATGCCGCTTGAGAGAAAATCCGCCGCGTCCTCGCCGTACCGGAAATCGTAGCGCGAGCGGTCGATATCCGTGACCTTGATCTTTTCCTTCATACTGTGCCCTTTCCGGTCAGATGCTCAAATCCCGACGCGTTGATCTCCCGGATCAGCTCCTCGCCGCCCTTTTTCACGATCCGTCCGTCCGCGATGATATGCACGCGGTCAACGGAAAGCGCCTCAAGGATCTTTGTGTTGTGCGTGATGATGAGCAGAGAGCCGCCGCAGCGCCCGCGGTATTCCGCGATACCGGCAGAGACCGTCCGCACCGCGTCAACATCCAGCCCGGAATCCGTTTCGTCGAGGATCGCGAGCTTCGGCTTCAGCATCAGGAGCTGCAGGATCTCCGCCTTTTTCTTCTCGCCGCCCGAGAACCCGACATTCAGGTCTCTGTCCGCGTACGCAGCGTCCATCTGCAGCACCTCCATTGCGGCCTTCAGCTGCTTCTTGAAGTCCCAGAGCTTCAGACGCTGCCCTGTGACCTGTTCGAGCGCGTTCCGCAGAAAATCCGAGAGCGTGACGCCCGGGATCGCGACCGGATTCTGGAACGAGAGGAAAATGCCGCGCTTTGCACGCTTGTCCGGTGTTTCCGCGGTGATGTCCGCACCGTCGAACTCGATGCTGCCGCCGGTCACCTTGTATTCCGGGCTGCCCATGACCGTGTAGCCGAGCGTGGATTTGCCCGCGCCGTTCGGCCCCATGAGCACATGGGTCTCCCCGCTGCCGACTTCGGCGGATACGCCGTGCAGCAGCTCTTTTTCTTCGATTTCAACTGACAGATTCCGGATTGTCAGCAATGCCATAACGCTTCATCCTTTCATATTATCTCTATCGAAAATATAGGCTATATGAGTATTATAGCATGTTTATCCTACCTTGTCAATAGGAAATGCAAAAAACAAAACGGATATGCCGTTTTCCGGCACATCCGCTTGAAATGATGTTATGGCCTCGGCATTTTTGTGCGAATCGCGCTCAGCCGTTCGAGGGCCTCGTTCAGCGTTTCGTTTTTCTTGGCAAAGTGCAGCCGGATATAGCGGTTTTCGGGCTCGCGGAAGAAGCTGGAGCCGGGCACCGCGCCGACGCCGACATACTGTGCGAGCTTTTCGCAGAAATCAAGGTCGCTCTCATAGCCGTATTCCGACACATCGAGCATGATGTAATACGCGCCCTCCGGAACGGTGTGCGAAATGCCGATGCGGTCAAGGCCGCTGAGAAAGAGATCGCGTTTTTCGGTGTATTCCGCCTGCAGGCCGCGGTAGTAGTCATCGCCGAATCTCAGCCCCGTGACTGCCGCCTCCTGCAGGGGCGCCGCCGCGCCGACCGTCAGGAAGTCATGCACCTTTTTCACGGTGTCGATGATCTCGGCTGGGGCGATCACATAGCCCAGACGCCAGCCGGTGATGGAATAGGTCTTGGACAGCGAGGAGCAGGAGATCGTGCGCTCCCACATACCCGGCAGTGACGCCATGTAGGTGTGGGTGTGCGGCGCGTAGAGAATATGCTCATAGACCTCATCGGTAATGACAAAGGTGTCGTATTTCTTCGCGAATTCCGCGATGATCAGCAGCTCGTCCCGCGTAAAGACCTTGCCGCAGGGATTGGACGGATTGCAGAGGATCAGCGCCTTCGGGTGCTGCCGGAACGCCGCTTCGAGCACATCCGCGTCAAAGGTGAAGGCCGGCGGCACCAGCGGCACATAGATCGGCTCCGCGCCCGACAGGATCGTATCGGCGCCGTAATTCTCATAGAACGGCGAGAACACGATCACCTTGTCGCCGGGATTCGTGACGCTCATCATCGCCGCCATCATCGCCTCCGTGCTGCCGCAGGTCACGACGATCTCGCCGTTCGGGTCGATCCTTCGCCCCATGAAACGCGTCTGCTTTTCGGCGAGCGCTTCGCGGAAATTCTGTGCGCCCCATGTGATCGAATACTGGTGGAAATCCTCTTTTGTCACCTCCGCAAGGCGGTCAAGGATCGCCTTCGGCGGATCAAAATCAGGGAAGCCCTGCGAAAGATTCACAGCGCCGTACTGATTGGAGATCCGCGTCATTCTGCGGATGACGGAATCGGTAAAGCCGGCAGTGCGGCTGGATAATGATGGCATGAAAAAAGCCTCCTGAAACAATGTATCGGGACGGATCCCGATACATTATAGCATAGATTGTACGGATTTGCAAGGCGGGCTCCGCCGGAGGCCCTTCCTCCGGCACCCGTCTGCTCAGCCCCTCCGCTCAGATCGTGTAATCCAGCTTGCGCTCGTCAATGATGCGTCTGGACTTGTGCTCGGAGCGGGTGTTCAGGCCGCCGTCCGGATGGACGACCACCTTTGCGGGCTTGACGCCGATCCTTGCCTTGAGCGCCGCGGAAACTTCTGCCGCGACGGTCTCGTCATCCTTCGGGTTGTCTGTGTTCTTCTCAATCTCGACCGCGTATCTGTTCGTGAAATCCTTTTCAAAGATGCGGATGAGATATTCGCCGGTGATGCCGCTCTGCTCGCGGATGACCGCCTCGATATCGCTCGGGAACACATTGACGGCGGAAACGATGAACATATCGTCCTTTCTGCCGAGAATGTGGATTCTGCCGTGTGTTCTGCCGCACTTGCACGGTGTCTGGTCGATGCGGCCGATGTCGCCGGTGCGGAAGCGGATCAGCGGTCTCGCGTGCTTGCGCAGCGTCGTGAAGACCAGCTCGCCGGTCTCGCCGGGCGGCAGGATCTCGCCGGTGTGGAGGTCAACGGTCTCCACGAGAATGTGGTTCTCGGCGATGTGCAGGCCGTCGTGATATTCGCACTGTGCCGCGCACGCGCCGAAAATGTCGGACAG
>JAGDBX010000127.1 GCA_018110935.1 Oscillospiraceae bacterium | reverse complement strand
TAGGGCAGAGCCCTAAGTCGCCGCCCGCAGGCGGCGAAATACCCCCGCATCAGAAGAGCTCCGAAAGGGGTGAATTGCCGCGCAGCGGAAAGAGGGGGAGCCCTGCGATAGAGGGCTCCCCCTAAAAAGTATCGCTTCGCGATGATTTATAATGGGGCTCCGCCCCAAACCCCGCTCAAGGGACAAA
Organism: Oscillospiraceae bacterium; assembly: GCA_018110935.1. GTDB lineage: Bacteria > Bacillota > Clostridia > Oscillospirales > Ruminococcaceae > Firm-04. Next base: position 6,608 of record JAGDBX010000127.1, on the reverse strand, counting down.
TGTCCCTTGAGAATCCCGTTATGAGGAGACAAAAGCCCCCGCCGGAAGGCGGGGGATTTCTTATATCATCCGAATCAAGGTGCTCAGGAGGAACAACTCCCGTGTCATTCTTTCGCAGGCGTCGATTCTTCCGGCTCAATGGTAAAATCAAGCTGCAGATCATTGAACTTCAGCACATAACTGCCGGGTTCCAGGTTTCCGTAACGCTTGTCCCAGAACAGCACATGGATTCTGGTTTCATCCGGCTGCATCACGGGCATGGTAAAATCAGACTGCTGGAAATTGTCCGGTTCCGGAACAGGACTGCCGTTCTTCAGAATCGTCCATTCCCCAAACCGGAACCGCGCGGGCTGACTGCCGGTGTTCCGGATCTGCACACTGACGAAATCAGGCCCCGATTCTGTCACGGATACCGCAAAGCCTTCGCCGGCGGTCACCGGAACGGTGCCGGTATTGCCGGCGGTGAAATCGACCTGATAAGTACCGATATCGTTCCGATCGTTTTCGCCGGTGTAAAGAAACGCCTCCAGATTCCTGATGCCCCAGCCTGTCACCTCTGCGGTGAACCGGTTATCGGGATGCTCTGCCGGATCAATCAATCCGTCAAACAGAATGCCGCTTTCGCGGTCCAGCAGGATCAGCTCCGGATTGGCTTCCTGCATCGCATCGGCGGGCAGTTCCACCGTGACCGGCACTGTGCTGCAGTCCGGTCCGCCGGACACTGTCAGGACGCAGAGCGCGGGAGCAAATCTTCCGCCGTTGAGATAATTCTCCGGACGCAGGCTGACCTTCTGATCCAGAACCGTATCGGCAGCGCTGTCGTTTTTTACATAAACGCACTCCATGCGGAGTTCCTCGCCGACAGTGAAATCCGTTCCGGGGATCTTGAGCAATGCTTCCCTCAGGTCCCAGCCGGTGCAGTCCGGAATCTCTTCCAGCTTTTTCTGCAGCGTTTCCTGCGGATCGGCAGGCAAGGTATCTGTTTTGCCCTCTGAGCCGGATGCAGCCGGCGTCACAACGGATGAGCCGCCCTTTCCGATCTTTCCTAGGCCGGAAATCAGTGCAATATTGCCGATCAGCAGGACGCCGACCACAGCCGCCGCAATGCCGCCGCGCAGCCATGCCGCTCTGCCGCGCTTTGCTTCAGTGTAATTTGTCATCATGATTCGCTCCTTTTCTTCCGGAGCAGCTGAAATGTCTTCTGTTTCCGGAAGTGTCTTTTCGATCAGTTCCGGTGAAACCTGCCCGATCAGACTGAGCAGCTTTTTTTCGTCCATCATATCAGCTCCTCCTTTTTCAGTTCCGAACATAGCTTTTTTCGTGTACGCTTCAGGATACTTTTGACGGTATTTTCCGGCACTGACAGTTCTCCCGCGATGTCGGACAGCTTCAGCATACTGAAATACCGCAGCATAAAGATGCGCGCGTGCTTCTCCGGAAGCTTCTTCAAAAAGCGCTCCAGCGCTTCGATGACCGCCCGCTGTTCCACAGTCCGTTCGATATTCTCCTGTGACGGGATGCATTCGCTCAGCTCATCCAGTGCAGCCGCCGTTTCTCCCGCGCCGCGCTTTTGTGCCGTATTCGCAGCATAGCGGTTGAGTGCCGCGTTGCGCGTCAGCGCGGCCAGATAAGCACGGAAATACGCCGGCTTTTCGGGCGGGATCGCACGCCAGACCTGCAAAAGCACATCACTGACACATTCCTCCGCGTCCTCTGTACTACCGAGAATCTGATATGCGATCTTCTGCATCAGTCTGCCGTAGCGCGCCTGCGTTTCTTTGATCGCCTGCTCGCTGCGCGCCGCATAGAGCGAAAGGATCGAACTGTCGTCCATCGGGTGGTTCACCGCCTTTCAGAAAGGAATGTTCGGAGACTCCGCGGCGTTCTCCTGTCCCTCTCTATATACTGAGACAGAAACGGCGGGAAAAGGGGTGCAGACAGCGTGAATTATGATCTGTCTTTTCAAAGCATATTCATTGTACCACAGAACCGGCCGGAAAGGCAAGTCTCTTTCTGCATTTTCCTGCAGAAACCGCACTTGCATTTTCGGCCGTTTTGTGGTATGATAATAGGAGCAGTGAATACTATATCAAAGGAGGCGGCAATATGTCCGAACAGTTTTCAGTCACCTTGAAACAGATCATTGACGAATTCAAGCTGGAAGTGCTTTGGATGCCGGAGGATCCGGAAACGATCAAAATCACGGAAAACGACATCACACGCCCCGGTCTTCAGCTCATGGGCTTCTATGAATACTTCAATCCGGAGCGCATCCAGATCATCGGAAAAATGGAATTTGCCTATCTCTCGACGATCGACGAGAACGAGCGCGCAAACCATGTGGAGGCGCTGTTCGCCCAGCACATCAAGGCGCTGTGCCTGAGCCGCGGCCTGCCGTGCTTTGCGGAGATGCTGACGCTCGCCCGGCAGTATCATGTGCCGGTGCTGCGCACCTCGGAGTCGACCTCGCACTTCACCTCAAACCTGCTCTCCTTCCTGAACCTCCATCTGGCGCCCCGCGTGACGCGGCACGGCGTTCTGATCGAGATCTACGGCGAGGGCATTTTCATCACGGGCGAAAGCGGCGTCGGCAAGAGCGAATGCGCGATCGAGCTGGTCAAGCGCGGACACCGCCTTGTCGCGGATGACGCCGTGGAGATCCGCAAGGTCTCAAACACGAATCTGGTCGGCACATCGCCGGAGAATATCCGACACTTTCTGGAGCTGCGCGGCATCGGCATCATCAATGTCCGCCGCCTGTTCGGCATGGGCGCCGTCAAGCTGCAGCAGGAGATCGACATGATCATCGAACTGGAGCCGTGGGATTCCAGCAAGGTCTACGACCGCATGGGCGTGGATGAACAGTACGCGAACATTCTGGGCGTCAAAGTGCCCTCTATGACGATCCCGGTCAAGCCCGGCAGAAACACGGCTGTCATCATGGAGGTCGCCGCGATGAATTCCCGTCAGAAGAAGATGGGCTACAACGCGACGCAGGAGCTGCTGCATCAGCTCGGCCTTGAGGACATGAAGGGCACCGAGACCGTCAAGGATTTTGATTCGTTCTGAGGAGAATTATGCAGATCAAAGCGGATTTACACACACATACGATTGCCTCGACACACGCCTATTCGACCGTGCAGGAGATGACGGCGGCTGCCGCGGAAACGGGCCTTGAACTGCTCGCCGTCACCGATCACGGCATCGGTTCGCCGGACGCGCCGCACCGCTGGCATTTTCACAATTACAAGATCCTGCCGCGGAAGATCAACGGGGTCTGGCTGCTCAAGGGCGTTGAAGCGAACATCATGGATGAGGACGGCACGCTTGACATGAATGAGCACGAGCTGTCCTTCTGCGAATGGGTCATCGCATCCTATCACACAAGCTGCGTGACCTTTGAACGCACGCCGGAGCTGATCCTGCAGGGCTACAGGGGCGCCTGCGAAAACCCGTCAGTGGATGTGATCGGGCATCCGACGACCGATTATTTCCCGATCGAACACGAAGCGGCCGTCCGGCTCTTCAAGGAGTCCGGCAAGCTGGTGGAGCTGAACGAAAGCTCGATCTGCTGGAAACCGGGCGCCATGAAGAACGCGTATTCCTTCTACCGGCTGTGCAGAGACTATGCCGTTCCGCTCGTTGTGAACACCGATGCGCATTTTTCTGAGCAGGTCGGCAAAACGCCCGCCGCGGCAAAGCTGCTCGATGAACTGAACTACCCGCGGGATCTGATCGTCAATCTGGACGCCGCACGCGTGATGGAAATGGCGGCAAAAAAGCGCGGGATCGTCTTTGCGTGAAACTGACAAAAGGGGAAATCATGATGCTGAATCTCGATGCGCTGGCAGCACTGTGCCGGCAGAACGGAGCGGATTTTGCGGCGGATGAGCCGATGTCCGCGCACACGACCTTCCGTGTCGGCGGCAGCTGCCGTGCGTTTATCACGCTGAAGGATGTGCAGGCTGTGCAGCGTATTCTGCAGTTTCTGCGCAGCAGCAGAACCCCGTTCCGGCTGATCGGGCGCGGCAGCAATCTGCTTGTGCGTGACACCGGATATCCGGGCGTTGTGCTGGTGCTGGGCGGCGCACTTGCCGAGCCGGAGGAACCGCAGGACGCCGACAGCGAAACGATCGTCTGCGGCGCGGGCACTTCTCTGAAAAAGCTCTGCCTGACGGCGCTGAACCGCGGCCTGACGGGGCTGGAATTCGCATACGGTATCCCCGGAACAGTCGGCGGCGCGGTCTATATGAACGCGGGCGCGTATGACGGGGAGATCTCACAGGTGCTCCGCTCCGTGACGGTTCTGGATGAAAGCGGCGAACTGAAGGAATATCCCGCATCCGCGCTTTCACTTTCTTACCGGCACAGCGTTTTTATGGACCGTGAGCAGATGATATTGAAAGCCGCCGTGAAGCTGAAAAAGGGCGATCCGGAAGCGATCCGCGCAAGAATGCAGGAGCTGCTCGGACGGCGGCAGGAGAAGCAGCCGCTGGAATATCCGAGCGCGGGCAGCACCTTCAAGCGCCCCGCGGGCAGCTACGCATCTCTGCTGATCGATCAGTGCGGGCTGAAGGGCTACCGCGTCGGCGGCGCACAGGTCAGTGAGAAGCACGCCGGATTTGTCATCAACCGCGGCGGCGCGACTTACGCGGATATCATGGCGGTCTGCCGCCATGTGCAGGAGACGGTCAAGGCACAGACCGGCTATGAGCTGGAGCTGGAGCCGGAAACGCTGTGAGGCCCCGTCAGAACATATCAATCCAAAAATCAAAGCTCTGTTATTTAACCCGGAAAGGATGGTACCTATGGAACAACTGACCGTATTACAGCTCGGGCAGCGCGCAAAGGCTGCCGCACCCGTGATGGCCGCCGCCTCTCCGAAGGCGAAAAACGGCGCGCTCACCGCGATCGCGGACGCGCTGATCGCCCGCACGGACGAGATCATTGCCGCGAATCAGGTCGACCTTGAAAACGCCGTCAGAAACAATATGTCGAAGGCACTGCAGGACCGCCTGCTGCTCAACGCTGACCGCATCAAAGGCATTGCGGACGGCGTGAGAAAGCTGACGGAGCTCGAAGAGGTCGTCGGAAAGGTCGATGCTGGATGGGTTCGTCCGAACGGTCTGCGGATCCAGAAAACGCGCGTACCGCTCGGTGTCATCGGCATCATTTTTGAAAGCCGTCCGAATGTCACGGTCGATGCGGCAACGCTCTGCATGAAGGCCGGAAACTGCGTGATCCTGCGCGGCGGCAAAGAGGCGTTTTCCTCCAATGTCTGCCTGACAAACATCATGCGCGACGCCGTTCAGTCTGCGGGACTGCCTGCGGACGCGGTCCAGCTCGTGCCGGATACCTCCCGTGAAAGCTCGACCGAGCTCATGCGGCTTTCAGACTGTCTCGATGTCCTGATTCCCCGCGGCGGCGCAGGGCTCATCAATGCCGTGGCACAGAACGCAACGGTTCCGGTCATCAAGACCGGCGTCGGCAACTGCCATGTGTTTGTGGACGAATCCGCCGACCTTGAAATGGCGGTCAATATCATCGACAACGGCAAAACGCAGCGCCCCTCTGTCTGCAATGCGGTCGAGACCGTGCTGATTCACCGCGGCATCGCGGAAAAGCTCCTGCCGTTGCTCAAAGCAAGGCTCGACGGACACAGCGTCATCCTGCACGGAGACACAGCCGCTGCGGAGGTGCTCGGCGACTGCGTGATTCCCGCGACCGAGGACGACTGGGCGAATGAGTATCTTGACTATCAGCTCGCGGTGAAGATCGTCGCGGATGTGGATGAAGCCATGGCGCATATCGCGCGGTACGGCACGAATCACAGCGAATGCATCGTCACAAAATCGCTTGAAAACGCGGAGAAATTCCAGCGCGGTGTTGATGCGGCGGCGGTTTATGTCAACGCCTCCACGCGCTTTACTGACGGCAGCGACTTCGGCTTCGGCGCGGAGATCGGCATTTCGACGCAGAAACTGCACGCCCGCGGCCCGATGGGACTTGCGGAGCTGACGACCGTCAAGTATCTGATCAGCGGCGAGGGCCAGATCCGCTGATGATGAACGAACAGGAGCTGCAGGCGTTTCTGGATCAGCTGATGCGGGAGGGCTCTGAAAAATACGGGATCCCGAAAAAATATACGGAAGCCGCACAGCAGGAGGAGCCGCCGGAGGAATTGCCGGCACCTGTGCGTGAAACCGGGCCGCAGCCGGACTTCATTTCTGAACCGGAGATATTTGCGGAACCGGAAGAATTGCCCGAACCGGAGGAATTACCTGAGACGGAGGAATTACCCGAAACGGAAAAACAGCCCGTTCGGGAAGAAGCCGCAGAGTTGCCGGAGCATCGTGTAATACCGGAAGAAGCGCCTGAGACCGAAGCGGTGCGCAGGCATCATGTGCGGGATCTGATCGTCGGCGCAGTTCTGGTCATGCTTTCCATGGTCGGCGCAGCGGCGCTCGTGCAGCGCGGCATATCATACGCAAAGCGGCATTTTTCGCCGGAGCCGGACACAATGCCGGAGGAGATCCGCCGTGCCGTTCTGCCGCTTGTCCTGATCGATCAGGCTGATTTTGAAGAACCGGATGCCCTGACAGACGAGC
>JAGDBX010000126.1 GCA_018110935.1 Oscillospiraceae bacterium | reverse complement strand
ATTCGTCGACCGCTTTGATGACCGCAGCCAGGAACAGCAGGAATTGCGCGTTGGTTTGCGGCGTGTCGCCCGGTTCCAAAAGGTTTTGTCCGTCGTCGGTGGACAGCGACCAGTTGTTGTGCTTACCGCTGCCGTTTACGCCGTCGAAGGGATTTTCGTGGAGCAGACAAACGAGGTCGTGTTTCTTGGCGATCTTTTGCATCAGTTCCATCGTCAATTGGTTGTGATCGGTGGCGATGTTGGTGGTGGCAAAGATGGGAGCCAGTTCGTGTTGTGCGGGAGCAACTTCGTTGTGCTCGGTCTTTGCGTAGATGCCGAGCTTCCAGAGCTCCTCGTTCAGATCCTTCATGAAAGCCTGCACGCGCGGACGGATGACGCCGAAATAGTGGTCTTCCATCTCCTGTCCCTTCGGAGCCTTTGCGCCGAAGAGCGTTCTGCCCGTGAAGATCAGATCCTTGCGCTGCTTTGCCATTTCACGGTCGATCAGGAAGTACTCCTGCTCCGGACCGACTGTGCCGCTGACGCGCTGCACATCGGTGAAGCCCAGAAGATGCAGCACTCTGACCGCCTGCTCACTGACCGCTTCCATCGAGCGCAGCAGCGGGGTCTTCTTGTCCAGCGCCTCTCCGCTGTACGAATAGAAAGCAGTCGGGATGCACAGGCTGTTCTCCTTGATAAACGCATAGGAGGTCGGGTCCCATGCGGTATAGCCGCGGGCCTCGAAGGTCGCGCGCAGGCCGCCCGACGGGAACGAAGAGGCATCCGGCTCGCCCTTGATCAGTTCCTTGCCGGAGAATTCAAGGATCGCTCCGCCGTTTCCGTCCGGAGAAAGGAAGCTGTCGTGCTTCTCGGCAGTGATGCCGGTCATCGGCTGGAACCAGTGCGTGAAATGTGTCGCACCGTTCTCTACAGCCCATTCACGCATGGCGCTCGCCACGACATCCGCAACGGTCGGGTCAAGATCCTTGCCGTTCGCGATCGTCTCGTGCAGGGACTTGTAAACCGCTTTCGGCAGGCGATCCTGCATCACGGCATCGTTAAAAACAAGGCTTCCGAAGATCTCAGTCGGTTTCATAATAAACATCCTTTCTGCTTTTTCGCTGTTCCTGCGGTCCGCAGTCTTCCGCGCGGGCGGTGCGTGCGGAGATCCGGCAGGAAAACAAAAAAACAGCAGCGGCAATGCGGGGATCGACCCGAACAGCGCCGTTGCTGTTTTCTGTGATACATGATAGCACATTTTTCTGGGATTGTCAATACTCTGACAAGAAATTCACAAGGTTTTACGGTTTGCCTATGAATCCTCACTGATTCTCATAGGTTTTTAGGACATTTTCTGCTGCCCGCCGTTTTGAGATGCGCTGATTCATCGCCTGCTGCTCAATATATTTGTGCGCCTGCTCCTCGGTCATGCCGAGATAGCGGATCAGGGCATATTTCGCGCGGTTGACGATGCGCAGGTCGGTCAGCTTGGTCTGGAGCTGCTGGTTTTCCCATGTCATGACCTGCATTCTGGCGTTTGCGGCTGCCGCGTCATAGAGCAGCTGATGAAACGCCGAATGGGAAAAGGGCTTGCCGAGCACGAATACGCCGGAGGGCTCCAGAGAGCGCCGCATTTCCGGCTCCTGTTCATTCCTGACAACAGCGACGACCGAAACTGCGGTGTTCTCCGCAAGGTCGCTCGCAAGCTCCGTGCCGCATTCATCCGCAAGCGGGATATTGATGAGAATGACGGAGCAGTCTCCGCTCATGACCTTCTGCCGCGCTTCGGTGCAGGAATCCGCGGTGCCGGAGACCGCAAAATCGCCGTCGGGCAGATTTTCGCGCACATACCGGTGAAAATTCTCGTTTGAAGAAATGACAAAGACCCGTTTGATCTCAAACTGCGTCCGCATCAGACGGTACCGGCGTATGCGTCAAACAGATGCGCGGGCAGCGTCTGCCGCATGAACGCGCTCTCTGTCATGAGCCGCCGCGCAGCAGTGAGGTCTGCGGGCAGCGGTGCATACTGCTGAACGGTTTCTGCGGGTGCGTCCAGCAGGTTCAGATTACAGGAGGGCGGCGGTGTCATGCCGTTCAGGATCCCGTCAAGGCCGGCGCGCATAATCAGCGCAAATGCGAGATAGGGATTGCAGGAAGCGTCCGGCGAGCGGAGCTCCATGCGCTGATTCGAGGCATCTGACGCCGGGATGCGGATGAGCTGGGAGCGGTTGGAGGGCGACCACGATACGCGGTTCGGCGCCTTGTCGTGTCCGAGCCGCTGATAGGAGCTTTCGAGCGGGTTCAGCACGGCGGTCATCTCCGGCGTATGCGCGAGAACGCCCGCCATAAACTGCTGAAACAGCGATTCGTCCGCAGCCTGCCTGATATCCGCGTGCGAAATGGAGCAGTTGATGTGGAAGCCGTTTCCGGCCTCTCCCGCGATCGGCTTCGGCGCAAAGGAGGCCCAGAGTCCGTTCCGCGCCGCGACCGTACTGACGACCTGCTTGAAGGTCACGACATTGTCCGCGGCACTGAGCGCACTGCTGTAACGGAAGTCGATCTCATTCTGGCCGGGGCCCT
>JAGDBX010000125.1 GCA_018110935.1 Oscillospiraceae bacterium | reverse complement strand
TACAGAAGCGGGGAAGAGGAGGCCTGACAGCATGGACAGCGCGGAGCAGGCCGTGCAGGACAAGCACGGCGGTATGAACTGCGCGCAGGCGGTGCTGACCGCCTTTTCGGATGTGCTCCCGCTTCCGGCGGAAACGCTGCGTTCACTCGGCGCGGGCTTCGGCATCGGTATGGGAACCTTCGGCGCGACCTGCGGGGCGCTCTGTGCCGCGCAGATGATCTGCGGGCTGAAGGCGGAGCAGTTCGGCCCTGCAAAGGCAAGGGAACTGTATCAGCAGTTTGCGGCTGAATGCGGCAGCACCTTCTGCGGCGACCTCAAAGGCGTCGGCACCGGCCATGTGCTCTGCCCCTGCGATGACTGCGTGCGCTGTGCGGTGAAGCTTGCCGCGGCGCGGGCAGGGGAGTGAACCCGCTGACTCTATGACGGTATGCGCGGCGCTTCAGACTGCCGTCTGCGGCGCTGTGCAGGACAATATTCTTTTACGGAGGATGAAGAATTCTATGGCAGTTTATCGGATTTACACGGAAAAGAAGCAGCAGTTTGCGGTCGAGGCACAGTCGGTGCTTTCTGACCTGCGCACTGCGCTGCAGCTGGATGTGCAGGGCATCCGCGTGCTCAACCGCTATGACGCGGATCACATCACGGAGGAGGACTTCCGGCGCGCCGTGCCGACGGTCTTCTCGGAGCCTGCGGTTGACTACATTTATGAGAAGCTGCCGATGCTCTCAAATCAGGAGCGCGTCTTTGCGGTGGAATATCTGCCCGGACAGTTTGACCAGCGCGCGGACTCCTGCGAGCAGTGCATCCAGATCCTGAACGGCAAAGAGCGCTGCCGCGTCCGCAACGCCCGTGTTTACATCGTCACCGGCGCAATCACGGATGAGGAATTCGACCGCCTGCGTGCCTATCTGATCAACCCGGTCGAGAGCCGCGAGGCATCGCTTGACACTGTGGATACGCTGGACATGAATTACGCACTGCCGGAGACCGTTGAGACGCTGACCGGCTTCATTGACATGGATGAGGCGGCAAGGCGCGAATTTCTCAGCAAATACGGCCTTGCGATGGATTACGATGACATCACCTTCTGCCAGTCGTATTTCCGTGACGAGGAGCACCGCGATCCGACGATCACCGAGATCCGCATGATCGACACCTACTGGAGCGATCACTGCCGCCACACGACCTTCCTCACCACGATCGACAAGGCGGAGATCAGTACCCCGTATATCAAAGAAACCTACGATGACTATCTGCGCATCCGGCACGAGCTCGGCAGAGACGCGAAGCCGGTCACGCTCATGGACATGGCGACCATGGCGATGCGCAAGCTCAAGGCGGACGGCAAAATCCCGGCACTTGACGAGAGCGAGGAGATCAACGCGTGCTCTGTCAAGATCAAGGTCGATACCGACCGCGGCACCGAGGACTGGATCCCCATGTTCAAGAACGAAACACACAACCACCCGACGGAGATCGAGCCGTTCGGCGGTGCGGCGACCTGTCTGGGCGGCGCGATCCGCGATCCGCTTTCGGGCAGAAGCTATGTCTATCAGGCGATGCGCGTGACCGGTGCAGCCAATCCGCTTGTTCCGGTCTCCGATACGATCCCCGGCAAGCTCCCGCAGCGCAAGATCACGGTCGGCGCGGCAAACGGCTATTCCTCCTATGGCAACCAGATCGGTCTGGCGACCGGCCATGTCACTGAGGTCTACCATCCGGGCTATGTCGCAAAGCGCATGGAGATCGGTGCGGTCGTCGGCGCGGCGCCGGCGGAAAACATCCGCAGAGAGCGCCCTGTCCCCGGTGATATCATCATTCTGCTGGGCGGCAAGACCGGCAGAGACGGCTGCGGCGGCGCGACCGGCTCCTCCAAGTCCCACACGCTCGAATCGCTGACGCACTGCGGTGCGGAAGTGCAGAAGGGCAACGCGCCCGAAGAGCGCAAGCTGCAGAGACTGTTCCGCGATCCGGAAGTCACCCGTCTCATCAAGCGCTGCAATGACTTCGGCGCAGGCGGCGTTTCCGTCGCGATCGGCGAGCTGACCGACGGTCTGGACATCGACCTCAACGCAGTTCCGAAGAAGTATGACGGTCTGGACGGCACCGAGCTCGCGATCTCCGAATCGCAGG
>JAGDBX010000124.1 GCA_018110935.1 Oscillospiraceae bacterium | reverse complement strand
GGCCGAACATATAGCCGATCTCGCGTGCGCCGGTGCCGATGTCGCCGGCGGGCACATCCGTATCAGCGCCGATGTACTTGCAGAGCTCAGGCATAAAGCTCTGGCAGAAGCTCATGATCTCGCGGTCGGACTTGCCCTTGGGATCGAAGTCGGAACCGCCCTTGCCGCCGCCGATCGGGAGACCGGTCAGCGAATTCTTGAAGATCTGCTCGAAGCCGAGAAATTTGATAATGCCGATATTGACGGACGGGTGCAGTCTGAGGCCGCCCTTGTACGGGCCGATCGCGGACTTGAACTGCACGCGGTAGCCGGTGTTGACATGCGCGTTGCCCTGATCGTCGATCCACGGCACGCGGAACTTGATCTGACGCTCCGGGTTGACCAGACGCTCCAGAAGAGCGTCGCGGCGGAACTGCGCTTCGTTTGCATCCACGATCACGCGGATGGAATCGAGCACTTCTCTGACCGCCTGATGGAACTCCGGTTCATCCGGGTTCTTTTCGATCACCTGCTGAATGATCTCATCAATATAAGACATAAAAAACATCCTCCTGTTTGCTTTTTGACCGGTTTGAACCGGCAAATTAACGCATAATAATCATACCGGATTTTCTGCGGAAAAGTCAACGAACAGTCCCCTGCAAATATCCGACATTCGCCCGCATTTATCCGGTTTCCCGCCGGATTACTCTTGTGAATCGGCGTGGATTCCCGTATAATTAGAAATTGAGATTTTGAAGCAAAGGGGAGCGAACCACATGAAAACGATCCGGATTCTGTCCGAATCCTCTTCCGTCGGGGTGCGCCTGCGTGATATACTGTATCAGGCGGGGTATCCGGATATCCGGCTTTCGGTGCTGACCGGTCTTCCGCCGGAATTCCGGGACGGCCTCACCATTTTATACGCAAGGCAGCATATCACGGACATCATCCGGCAGGCGGAACAGAGCCGCCGTCCGGTCATCCTGCTGCTCAACCCCGATCAGTACGCCCTGCAGCTGGACCGGGCGCGTCACGCCGGCATCCGGCTGCTGCTCATGCCGGTTGATCCCTTTACCCTGCTGGAATCCGTGCAGGAAGCAGTCGTCACTTTTTGAATGCGGAAGGCGTGTGCCCCGTGTGCTTTTTGAAAACGCGCGTGAAATAATCCGGTGTGGAGAAGCCGAGCAGACCGCTGACCTCGAGCACCTTGAACTGACCGCTTTCCAGCAGCCGGCTGGCATAGTCGATCTGGAAACCCTTGTAGAAATCTCCGAATGTCAGGCCGAATTTGGTTTTGAAATACCTTCCGAAATAGTCACGGTTGAAGCCGAAATGATCCGCCGCAAGCTCCACGGTCGCGGTCTGATGGATCATTTTGAGCAGAAAGCTCCTCAGCTTATCCGCCACAGGCTGCAGCTCCTCGGACTGCGGCAGGTCTGAAAGCACTTTATCCGCCGCCGCGCGGTATTCCGAGTCGATCAGCTGCTCGTGGATCAGCGCCGCGGCTCTGGACAGCGCCGAGACCAGGTCTTCGGGCGGAATCGGTTCCGCGAGAAAGTCGATTGCGCCGAGCAGAAAGCATTCGCGCATCCGCTGGGAATCATCCTGTTCGCTGATGATGATCGCCGGCATCCTGTTCTCCGCCGTACCGGTCAGGCGCAGCAGCTTTGCCGCGATGAACTCCGGTGCGCGGTTGATGCAGAGGAGAATATCAAACTGCCGGCTCAGCACCAGACGCACCGCGTCGTTGAGGTTTGTCGTGTACTGGCTGATCGTGAAATCGGTATCCTCCAGAACGGAAGAAAGGTGATTCAGATTTCTGTCAGAAAACCCGCCTGAATCTGCGACCAGTATCTGCTGCTTCATCCAAATCCTCCTTTCAGATCAGAAATAAAATAGGGCTATTCCACCCTTCTCCGGCGGAACAGCCCCATTGCTTTCCATGGCTTCATTCTAGCATAAGCCCTGCCGAAAGTCAATATTTCTCCGCACACTTGTCTGATTTTTGATGGAATAAGTCTTGATTTTTACAATCGGAGCAATACTGCGCGGCAGCCGTAAGGCACACCGCGCAGCATTGCTTTGTAAGGATGATGGCAGAGGATATGGAGAACTCTGCATCCCGTTTATCATACCATAATTGTCCGGTGCCGCACAAGGCGTTTCCCGGAAGATGTCGGTATTCTGACTTATAATATCTGTATTTTATATGGATGCGTTCTGATGTTGTCTGATTTCCGTTGTTAAAAACAACAGTTTTCTGACTGCGCCGCGGGAAATAATCCGGTCACTGTTCCGAAATTGTACACTGCAGAAAGCAAACTGTCCGCTGGATATTGACATAACTTTCACAATGTGCTATAATACCCACAATGAATGAACAAAGGCGTTCATTTGAGGTGCACGGGTTCCGTGTCCTCAAATGAACGCCTTTTTGTTTGCCAAAGAATTGCAAGGAGGAATTTGAGATGATCCCATTAGAAGGTCAGGTCCGCATCCCGTCCGGCTGCGCGGTCTCCGCGATGATCTCCCGCGACGGCAGACGCATGAACGGTGAAAGCGTCATTCAGAGCATGATCCCGATGCACGTCCGCTCAAACGGCTTGGGCGGCGGCTTTGCGGCATACGGCATTTATCCGGAATACAAGGACTTTTACGCACTGCACATTTTCTTCAGCAGCCGGAGTGCGCAGGCCGAGTGCATGACACTTCTGAAGGAATACTTTGAGATCGTGCAGGATGAGCATATCAAGGTGCGCAAGATCCCGCAGATCACGGATGAACCGATCATCCGGCGCGTGTTCGTCTCGCCGATGCAGTCCGTGCTGCGTCACCTGCAGATCGACGAAAAGGAGCTTGTCGTGCGCATTGTCAACCGTATCAACGCGCAGCTGGACGGCAGCTATGTCTTTTCCTGCGGCAAGAATATGGGCGCGTTCAAGGCGGTCGGATTCCCGGAGGATGTCGGCAGATACTACCGCCTGGAGGAATATGAAGCCTACTGCTGGACAGCACACGGCAGATACCCGACCAATACCCCCGGCTGGTGGGGCGGCGCGCATCCGTTCTGTATGCTGGATTCTTCGATCGTGCACAACGGCGAGATCTCATCCTATGACGCGAACCGCCGCTTCATTGAAATGTACGGCTACAAGTGCACGCTGCAGACCGATACCGAGGTCATCACCTATATCGCGGATTATCTGCTCAGACGGCAGGGCCTGACGCTTGAGGAAACCGCCGCTGTCATCGCCGCGCCGTTCTGGTCCACGATCGACGCGAAGCCGGAAGCCGAAAAGCAGATGTATACCTATCTGCGGAATGTGTTCCCGAGCCTTCTGGTCACAGGCCCGTTCTCGATCATCCTGGGCTTTGAGGGCGGCCTGATGGCGCTCAACGACCGCCTGAAGCTGCGCTCCATGGTCGTCGGAGAGCAGGGGGATATGGTCTATATTGCAAGTGAAGAGGCTGCGATCCGCGTGATGGCGCCGGATATTCAGAAGATCTGGTCGCCCGCCGGCGGCGAGCCGGTCATTGTCAGGGTAAAGGAGGGAGCGTTTTGAATTTCTATCCCGAATTTGAGGTCGTGCGCAATGACGACCGCTGCATCCGCTGCCGCGTCTGCGAACGGCAGTGTGCGAATGAAGTGCATTGGTATGACGAGGACGGAAAGGTCATGCTCTCCGACGAATCCAAATGCGTGAACTGTCAGCGCTGCGTGACGCTCTGCCCGACCAGAGCGCTCAAGATCGTCAAGAGTGACTGCCGCCTGCGCGAAAACGCGAATTACTCTGATCAGACGATCAAGGAGATCTACCGGCAGGCGGAAACCGGCGGCGTGCTGCTTTCTTCGATGGGCAACCCGAATCCGCTGCCTGTCTACTGGGACAGGATCCTCATCAACGCCTCTCAGGTGACGAACCCGCCGATCGATCCGCTGCGCGAGCCGATGGAGACACGCGTGTTCCTCGGCAAAAAGCCCGACCGGATCACAAGAAATCCGGACGGTTCGCTCGATACGAAGCTGGCTCCGCAGCTGACGCTCAGTATGCCGGTGATGTTCTCGGCGATGAGCTACGGCTCGATCAGCTACAACGCGCACGCCTCGCTCGCAAGGGCTGCAGCCGCGCTCGGTATCTGCTACAATACCGGTGAGGGCGGTCTGCATGAGGATTTCTATCAGTACGGCAAAAACACGATCGTACAGGTCGCTTCCGGCCGTTTCGGCGTACATAAGGATTATCTTGAAGCAGGCGCCGCGATCGAGATCAAGATGGGACAGGGCGCAAAGCCCGGCATCGGCGGACATCTGCCCGGCACAAAGGCCGTCGGCGATGTCGCAAAGACGCGCATGATCCCGGAGGGGAGCGATGCCATTTCTCCCGCGCCGCATCACGATATCTATTCGATCGAGGATCTGCGGCAGCTGGTCTATTCGCTCAAGGAGGCGACCGAATACCGTCTGCCGGTGATCGTCAAGGTCGCGGCGGTGCATAACATCGCGGCAATCGCCAGCGGCATCGCGCGCTCCGGCGCGGATATCATCGCGATCGACGGATTCCGCGGCGGTACGGGTGCCGCGCCGACCAGGATCCGCGACAATGTCGGCATCCCGATCGAGCTGGCGCTCGCGGCAGTCGATAAGCGCCTCAGAGATGAGGGCATCCGCAACAATGTTTCGATCGTCTGCGGCGGCTCCGTGCGCTCCGCGGCGGATGTGGTCAAGGCGATCGCGCTCGGTGCGGACGCGTGCTACATCGCGACGGCTGCCTGCCTCGCGATGGGATGTCATCTCTGCCGGAGCTGCCACACCGGCAAATGCAACTGGGGCATCGCGACACAGCGCCCCGATCTGGTCAGGCGCCTGAATCCCGATATCGGCTCGCAGCGGCTCATCAACCTGATGGACGCGTGGCGGCATGAGATCAAGGAGCTGATGGGCGGCATGGGCATCAATTCGATTGAAGCACTGCGCGGAAACCGCCTGATGCTGCGCGGCGTCGGACTGACCGAAAAAGAGCTTGAGATCCTCGGAATTTCCCATGCGGGCGAATAAAGCGGGGGCGTGATAATATGAAACGAATCTATGTGAAAGAGGAATGGTGCCTCGGGTGCCATCTCTGCGAATACAACTGTGCGTTTGCCAATTCCGGCATGACGGACATGGTCAAGGCGCTGCGCGGAAAGACGATCTATCCGCGGATCCAGGTGGAGCAGGACGAAAACGGCGTGACCTACGCAGTCTCCTGCCGGCACTGCAAGGATCCGGTCTGTGTCAAGAGCTGCATCGCGGGTGCGCTCTCCAAAAAGGACGGCGTGATCGAAATCGACCATGACAAATGCGTCGGCTGCCAGACCTGCGTGCTGGTCTGCCCGTACGGCGCGGTCGTGGAGGACGGCAGCGGCGCCGCGCAGAAATGCGAGCTGTGCCTGAAAAACAGCTGCGGCGCGCCGGCCTGCGTCAAGGGCTGCCCGAACGGCGCGATCGTCTATGAGGAAAGGGGCGAAGCAGAATGAAGCGTTATGTGATCATCGGCAACGGAGTCGCTGCCGCCGGCTGTATCGAAGGCATCCGTTCGGCGGACGCAGAGGGCAGCATCACCGTCATTTCCGCAGAAAACCATCCGGTCTACTGCCGCCCGCTGATTTCCTACTATCTGGAAAAGAAGACCGATCTGCAGCGGATGAACTACCGCACGGAATCATTCTACGCGGATCACGGCGTCACGGTGCTGTACGGGAAAACCGCGGAGCAGATCGACGCAGAGGCACGGCAGATCACGCTGAACACCGGCGAATCGCTGCCCTATGACGCGCTCTGCTGCTGCACGGGCTCCTCACCGTTCGTGCCGCCGATGACAGGGCTTGACACGGTCGAAAAGAAGTTCAGCTTCATAACGATCGACGACACGCTGGCGCTCGAACAGGCTGTTACGCCCGATTCCCGCGTGCTGATCATCGGTGCGGGTCTGATTGGCCTGAAATGCGCGGAGGGTCTGCACGGCCGTGTGCAGAGCATCACGGTCTGCGATCTGGCACCGCGTGTGCTGTCCTCGATCCTCGATGACAAATGCGCCGCGATGATGCAGAAGCATCTTGAGGCAAACGGCATTTCGTTTGTGCTCGGCACCAGCGCAAAGGAATTCAAAGGAAACAGCGCCGTCATGCAGAACGGCGAAACGGTTGATTTTGACGTGCTCGTGCTGGCCGTCGGCGTGCGGGCGAACACCGCATTGGTCAAAAACGCCGGCGGAGAAGCCGGACGCGGCATCACGGTGGACGTCGCGTGCAGAACCAGTCTGCCGGATGTCTACGCGGCGGGAGACTGCACGGAATATCACGATATTTCTTCAGATTCCGTCAAGGTCATGGCGCTGATGCCGAACGCGTATATGCAGGGGCACACCGCCGGCGTCAATATGGCAGGCGGCGAAGCTGTGTTCAGCAACGCGATCCCGATGAACTCCATCGGCTTTTTCGGGCTGCACTGCCACACGGCGGGCTCTCAGCCCGAGGGCTGCGAAATGATCGAGGAAGCGGACGATACGCACATCAGACGCCTGTTTGTCAAGGATGACAGGCTGACCGGATTCATGCTGATCGGACATATGCACAGAACGGGCATTTACACCGCGCTGATCCGGAATCAGACGCCGCTTTCATCGGTCGATTTTGCACGGCTCAGGATCGGGCCGCAGCTCGCGGCCATGGGTGCGGCATACCGTGACAAAGTGCTGAAAGGAGCGGTCTGAATGGAACTGAATGTATCACAGATGGGGTTTTCGGAGGTCAATGAGCAGATGCGGCAGACCGCCGACAGCGAGATCACGCTGACAGGCTGCATCGGGCAGCGCTTTCTGGCTGCCGGTACATCCGGAAAATATGTGAAGATCAACGGGATCCCGGGCAACGCGCTCGGCGCCTACCTGAACGGCACGGTCATTGAGACCTTCGGCAACGCGCAGGACGCGGTCGGCGACACGATGAACGAGGGCGAGATCATCGTTCACGGCAACATCGGCGACGCGGCAGGCTACGCGATGCGCGGCGGCAGGATCTTTGTGAAGGGCAACGCCGGATACCGCGCGGGCATCCACATGAAGGCCTATCAGGACAAGGTCCCGGTCATGGTGATCGGCGGCCGGACCGGTAGCTTTCTCGGGGAGTATCAGGCGGGCGGCATCATCATTGTACTCGGGCTTTCCGGCGGTGAACGCCCGATCGTCAGCAACTTCCCCTGCACGGGAATGCACGGCGGCAGGCTGTTCCTGCGCTCTGAATGTGAGGGCATCCACTTCCCGCATCAGGTGCATCACCGCATCGCGTCCGCGGAGGAGCTGGACGGGATCCGCGGCTATGTCGCGGAATACTGCGCGCATTTCGGCGGCGATGCCGATGAGATCCTGAACGCGCCGTTCACGCTTGTGACGCCGGACAGCGGCAATCCCTACAAGCAGATGTATGTTGCGAACTGAGGACGGTGCGCGATGACGAAGTATATTTTCGTGACGGGCGGTGTTGTGTCGGGACTCGGCAAGGGCATCACGGCGGCATCGCTCGGACGGCTGCTGAAAAGCCGCGGCCTTAAGGTCGCGGCGCAGAAGCTCGATCCGTATATCAATGTCGATCCCGGCACAATGAGCCCGTATCAGCACGGCGAAGTATACGTCACCGAAGACGGCGCCGAGACCGACCTGGATCTCGGTCACTACGAGCGTTTTATCGACGAAGACCT
>JAGDBX010000123.1 GCA_018110935.1 Oscillospiraceae bacterium | reverse complement strand
TATTGATTTATCATGATTACGGTTTCAGTATATCATATTCCGGTGCGGAATAATAGCAGAATTTCTCAATAAACTGTGAACAGACTGTGAATCGGAAGGAGTGTGCCGGACAGCATGATTTTTGACAGTCATTCTCACTATACGGATGAGGCATTTGACGCCGACCGCACCGCGCTGCTGTCGTCCTTTCCCGAAAAGGGCATCGTGAAGCTCATGGTCTGCGCGACGGATATTCCGAACGCGTCAGAATGCCTGAAGCTGGCGGAGCAGTTCCCCGGCCTGATCGTCACGGCGGTCGGCGTGCATCCGGAATGTCCGCAGCCGGAGCCGGATTACATTGACCGTCTGCGGGAACTGGTAAAGCACCCGTCTGTCAGAGCTGTCGGAGAGATCGGCCTGGATTACCATTACGAGGGCTATGACCGCGCGCTGCAGATCCGTGTGCTGCGCGAACAGCTGGCGCTTGCGAAGGAGCTGGATCTGCCGGTCATTCTGCACTGCCGCGACGCGACCGGCGATATGCTGGAGCTGCTGCGGGAATTCGCGCCGCTCTCCGGCGTGATGCACTGCTTTCCGGGCTCTGCCGAAACCGCCGGAGAGGTGCTCCGCATGGGGCTCTATATCGGCTTTACGGGCGTTATCACGTTCAAAAACGCGAAGAAGCCGCTGGCCGCGCTCCGTGCCGTACCGGCTGACCGCCTCCTGATCGAAACAGACTGCCCGTACATGGCGCCGGTCCCGTACCGCGGGCAGCGCTGCGACAGCACCATGCTGACCGAGACCGCCGCCGTCATGGCGCGGGAAAAAGGCGTAACAACAGAAGAAATGTGCCGGATCACCGCGGAGAACGCCGCAAGGCTCTTCCGCGTTGCACTCTGACCGCAGAAAGGAGCTTTTCTATGGAAGAACATCAGCCGCGCAACGCGTTTGACATCCCGAAGCTGTTTTATTTTGAAAGCAAGAACACGCATACCGGCAGCCGCGGAAAACTGCGTTACATCATCGTGCCAGAAGGCGGACAGCTTCAGGTATCGGTCTGGCGGCAGGATCTCTGCTATGAGATCGTCCGTGACCGCGGCGGGATCGAGGGCGAAGCACAGTTCCCGCTCACCGAAGAGGGCTTTGAGCAGATGATCGCCTACCTGCAGACGGAATACGACCGCTGACGGCGGGGCGGGCACAGCTCTGTATCAGTCATCGCGGAACATCACCGTTCTCAGCAAAAAAAAGCAGCGCCTCTCCGCATCGCGGATGAGGCGCTGTCTGTTCACGCCCTCGCGCTGACGCCTGCGCTGAGGACATATCCTGTGTTTCGTACCGTGTGCAGCAGCTTGACGGCAAAGCCGTCATCCACTTTACGCCGCAGATAATGAATGTAAACCGGGATCAGCGTGGCGCTGCCGCAGAGCATCTCCGGCGAAAGATGCGCCTCGATCTGCTTCCTTGTCAGCGTAACGCCCGGATTGCAGGCCATATATTCCATGATCGCACATTCCTTTGCGGAAAGCGCAAGCCTTCTGCCGCCTCTCGTCACAACATGATGCGCGGTATCAACTGTCAGATCGGCGATGCAGAGGATGCCCGGCAGCCTGTCGGCCTCCGGACGGCGGTAGACCCGAACAAGCCGCCGCACGCGTGCCATGCACTCATCCATGTGGAAGGGCAACAGCAGATAATCGTCTGCGCCCCCGTCCAGCGCCTGCACACACTCCGATACGGAAGTGCGGCTGCTCATCAGCATCACCGGCGTGTCCAGCCTGCGCGTGCGCATTTCATGCAGCACCGCCATGCCGTCCATGTCCGGAAGCTGCCAGTTCAGCAGCACAGCGTCAAAACGCGGCGCCGTGAGCAAACTCAGTGCTTCTGTTCCGCTGC
Source organism: Oscillospiraceae bacterium (assembly GCA_018110935.1). Taxonomy (GTDB): domain Bacteria; phylum Bacillota; class Clostridia; order Oscillospirales; family Ruminococcaceae; genus Firm-04. Next base: position 2,685 of record JAGDBX010000123.1, on the reverse strand, counting down.
CGGCGCATACAGGCTTCATTCCCTCCGCGGTCAGTCTCCGCTCCAGTGCGCTGCGTGTCTTGTCTTCCTGCATGATGATCAGAATCTCTGACACAGCCCGCACCCCCTTTCCGTTGTTCTGTATTAACCATACCACACAAAGCTGAAATGAAACTGAATCTGCGGCACGGAAACCGAAAAACATATTTTCAGAAAGGGGCATGAATCAGGATCAAAACCGTTCACACGGGCCGGGGCGGAGCCGCCGCGGCCTTTTTCAGCCTGCGGAAGACCTCCTGCTGTACCGGGAAGCGCTCAAACCGGCGGTAGCGGCTGCCGTAATCCGCATACAGCGCGGCGGCATCCGTTCCGTTCAGGCAGCCGATCAGCTCCGCGGTCAGTCCGTGTGCCGCGATCAGCATCCAGCGGACAGAAGCCGGCTCAGGGCGTGTGTCCGGTGCCTCATAGATCCATGAAAGGACCTCCCGCACATCGGCGGAGTCCGGCTCCTGCCCGCGGAATTCCAGAAGCACAGCCTTCAGCGATTCATAAAACGCCGTGTGGCAGGGATCGTCCGCGGCCTTTTTTCCGAACCCGAACAGCCCGTCCGCGGGGGAACGGCGCTTCTCTGCTGCGTCCGCGTCGGCATAATACTGCCGGTAGATCTGCCGGACGGCTTCCGGCCCGTTCACGGCTTCGCTCCTTTGTCCGGATTTTCATCCGCCGGCGCGGATCCGGCCGCGGCACGGGCGTCCGCACGGAACCGGATCACGGTGTAGACACAGAATGCCGCGGCCGCGGCGATCAGGATGCCGCCGGTCAGTCTTGCCGTCAGCGGCTTCATGTCTGTGTCCCTGTTCGTGATGATCATATAGCCGAGATAGGCGAGATAGGCCGCGACCACACCGCGCAGAACGGCCGAAACGCCCGCCTTGTTCTGTTTCTGCAACTTTGTTCATCCTTTCGGGAAAGTGAATTCTCCCCGCCCGGGCGGGGAGAATATCTGCGTATTCCGGGGATATCAGCCCGCCTTGCCGGTCTTTTTGTTGGAGACAACATCAAAGATGACGGCGACCAGCAAAACGGCGCCCTTGACGACATACTGCCAGTTGTTGTCAAGGCCGATGATCGACATGCCCTGATTGATGACGCCGAGCAGGATCGCACCGACCATGATGCCGGGAACGGTTCCGCTGCCGCCGTATGCGGATGCGCCGCCGATGAAGCAGGCGCCGATCGCGTCCATTTCATAGGAGCTGCCGGCGTCGCCGTTGACGGACGCCACGCGGGCTGCCATGAGCAGACCGGAAAGGCCGGCCAGAATCGACATCGAGGTGTACGCCATGAAGTAGACGCGCTCCGTGTTGATGCCGGAGAGCTTGGTTGCTTTCTCGTTGCCGCCGACGGCATAGAAATGTCTGCCGAACGCGGTCTTTGAGGTGATGAACGCATAGACGAGGACAACGGCGAACACCCAGAGCGCCATGACCGGAATGCCCTTGTAATGTGCGAGCTTCCAGGTGTAGTAGAGCACGAGCGCGGCGATCACGGCGACCTTTCCGAATTCCGATGCCGCAGATGCCTGCTTGTATCCTTTTTTTGCCTTCTTGGCGCGGTTTCTGACCGTCAGGGCGACGAGCAGAACCGAAATGCAGATGCCCGCGATGAATGCCGACCACATGGTGTCGCCGTCAAGGCCCGGCACATTGATATAGGATGTAAAGATGTTGAGGAAGGTCGTATTGCTGATCGCGACGGTCTTGGAGCCGAGGATCGCACGGCCGAAGCCGCGGAACAGGAACATGCCCGCCAGCGTGCAGATGAAGGGCGGGATGTGGACATTGCCGATCCAGAAGCCCTGCCAGACACCGATCAGGGCGGAGAGCACCAGACAGATCAGAATGACAAGCACCGGATGCAGCCCCGTGTTGGCCAGCATCTGTGCGGCGATCGCACCGATCAGACAGACCGTGGAGCCGACCGACAGGTCGATGTTGCCGCCCGTCAGGATGCAGAGCAGCATGCCGCAGGCCATGACCAGAACATAAGCGTTCTGCAGCAGCAGGTTCGAGAGGTTCTGCGGATAGAGCAGGCGCCCCTCTGTCAGCACCGCAAAGAGGACAAAGACCACAGCCAGCGCGATGATCATGGTGTACTTCTTCATGAAGCCGGTGAAATTCTTGATGAAAGACTTTGTATCCATATCGCATTTCCTCACTTATTGTTTGTCAGACCGAAGGATCGCGGCCATGATCTTTTCCTGCGTCGCCTCACCGGCGGGCATTTCGGCGACCATCCTGCCCTCGTTCATGACATAGATTCGGTCGCACATGCCGAGCAGCTCGGGCATTTCCGAAGAGATCATGACGACCGATTTGCCCTGTGCGACGAGATCGTTCATGATGCAGTAGATCTCGTATTTCGCACCGACATCGATGCCGCGCGTCGGCTCGTCAAGGATCAGCACCTCCGGCTCCGCGAACATCCACTTGGAGAGCAGCACCTTCTGCTGGTTGCCGCCGGAAAGATTGCCGACGGCCTGCTGCACCGACGGCGTCTTGGTGCGGAGCTTTTCGCGGTATTCCTCCGCGGCAGCGTTTTCCCTGTCTGTGTCGATGATGCCTCTGCTGCAGACCTTGTCCAGCCGCGCCATCGTGGTGTTCTTCGCGATGCTCTCGGACAGGAGCAGTCCGTTGCCCTTCCGGT
>JAGDBX010000122.1 GCA_018110935.1 Oscillospiraceae bacterium | reverse complement strand
TTTAGGGCGCACGAAAAGCTTGCCCCCGCCGTCAGGCGGGGGCTTGTGTCTGTTAATACAGGTATCGCTGTATGCGGGGGTGCCTAATGGGCTCCGTAACAGTTCGTCAGATGAATCGTGTTCCTTGATACCTCCCCCTCATGCAGGTGCTTTGAGGATAAAACCTCGGAACTGCTCACGGGAGTGCATACACAGCTTCATATATGCAGGTTTCTGCGGTGTAATACGCCCAGAACCGGTCGCCGGAATCAAAATGCCACCACTCGGACGGCAGGTTCACAAACCCGGCGGCGGTCATCACGCGGCAGAGCAGCCGGCGGTTCCGGATGATCTCTGTCTCTCCGCTGCCCTCAAAATACGCCGTATATGCAGTTTTTTCAAAGCAGTCGAATTCCGTGCCCATGTCAAGCGGCGTGCCGTCCGGCCGCTCGACCGTGACATCGACCGCGCCGCCGGAGCAGTGAACAGGATAAGCCGTCTTGCTTTTCTGCGGCTCAGAAACGAACTGCCTGATTTCGCGGCGGAGCGCTTCGCCCTGCAGTTTGGGATGCGCTGCCCGCACCCTTGCTGCAAATTCGTCATAGAGTGCCTGCTGCACAGCAAAGGGCCGCCACGCGTCAAAGATGCGCAGCCTGTACCCCGCCGGCAGCATCGCCTGTGCGGCGGCCAGCCGTTCGACGACTGTTTCCCGGATGAGACATTCCGTCACCGCGCCGCGGATGCCCTGCGCGGCATATCTGAGGTCAATATGAAAGCGGTCATCGTCAGTAAGCCGGACAAATCCTTCACCGCATTCACGGACACGCTCTTCCGGCAGAAGTTCCGGTGCTTTTCCCGGCAGGATGGCCGGAAGATCAGCGCTTTGCACCCTTTGCTCCGTTTCCTTCGGCAAAGGTCGCCAGCAGGTTTGTATCAAACGAGAAAACCGTCTCGTCACTGCGGCGTTTTCTCTTCAGCGCAAGCGCGATCATTTTGTCGAGCAGCTCAGGGTAATCCGTGCCGACCGGCTTCCAAAGATAGAACGAAAGAGAGCCGGGGATCGTGTTGACCTCGTTGAGCCAGAATTTGCCGCTTTCGGTATCCAGCAGGTAGTCGATGCGCACCACGCCGCCGCAGCCAAGCACCTTGAACGCTCTGACCGAGGTCTCGCGGATCGCCGTGCGCAGTTCGTCGGAGATCTTTGCGGGGATCTCGCGCTGCAGGTCGGCCATGCCCTTGCTGCCGCCGCCGGTCTTGCCGGACTTTCCGCCGCTCATATACTTGTCCTCATAGCTGAGGATCTTGTCGGAGTTGACAGGCGATTCACATTCGGATGCTTCTGCCGCGTCGCTGTCTCCAAGCACGGAGCAGTTGATCTCTTTGAGATGCTGCACGGCAGGCTCAACGATCAGACGGTCCGCGTAGGTGAAGGCGGTGCGGATCGCCTCCGCGAGCGCCTCACGGTCATCTGCCTTTGTGATGCCGACACTGGAGCCCAGATTGACCGGCTTGACAATGACCGGATAAGGAAAATGTGCTTCGGTTTCATTCAGCAGACGCTCCGTGTCCAGCTGCTCGGACGCGGAAAACTGTACGCAGTCCAGCACGGGAATGCCGGATGCCTTCAGCACCATTTTGGAGTAGTATTTGTCCATGCAGAGCGCGGACGACATGATGTCGCAGCCGACATAGGGCAGATGCAGCTGATTGAGAAAGCCCTCGATCGTGCCGTCCTCGACATTTGTGCCGTGTACGATCGGGAACGCGATATCGACAGGGAGCTCATTGCGCTTGCCGAAGAGCTTTGTCTCGTCGTCGATCAGCAGCGTTCTGCCGCTGCGGTTCAGGAAGGTCACGCGGCGGCATTCTTTCAGCAGCAGCGGAATATTCGTGTATGCCTTGATGTCGAGCAGGCGCTCACCGGTGTAGAATTCGCTGGTCTTTGTGATGTAGACCGGAATGATCTCGTATTTCTCCCTGTTGAGCGAACGGATCGCCTGCAAAGCGGAGATGATGGAAACCTCATGCTCGACGCTGTTTCCGCCGAACAGAACTGCAAGACTGATTTTCATGATAAGTCACGGCTCCTTTTCAGAGATAATTGTCCGGGAGATCGTTTTCCAGCAGAATGACCCGGCGCTGCTGTGTTTTGACGGCGTAGGCCTGCGCGATCGCCTCATCAACGGTGTGCGTAACGGTCACGCGGCTCATATCAAAGCCGGCCTCCTCGATGCCCTTTCTAATCGGGACGGCCTGCTTTTCACCGACAAGGAAAATATAGTCGCAGACGGCCGCTGCCTGTCTGCCGAAGGCGGTGTTCAGCTCGTCCTGCTTCTCACCGAGCTCGACCATGCCGGGCGTGATGAGGATTTTGCAGTCCGGGAACATGGCGAGCGCGTCCAGCGCCGCCTTGCTGCCGCTCGGATTGGAGTTGTAGGCGTCGTCGATGATGACGGTATTTCCGCTGCGCTTTAATTCCAGACGGTGGGGGGGCGCTGCGAGCTTGCGGAGCTGAATGCGGATCTCCTGCTCAGTCACGCCGAGATGCAGTGCCATGCCGATCGCGCCAGCCAGATTGACCGCGTTGTGCGCGCCGATCAGCGAAGTCTGAAGGTCTTTGAGCACGGTGCCGTCCGGCGTGTGCAGATCAAACGCGGTGCCCTCATGCGTCACGCGGAGATTGTCCGCGTAATAGGCGCAGTCTGTGTCCATGCCGTATGAGACCGTGCGCGTTCTGCCGCCCAGATTGTTCCGGATCAGCTCGTTGCTCGTGTTGACGAAGCAGACACCTTTTCCGGCGGCTTCCACGGCATCGGCAAGCGCGAATTTCGTCTCGATGATCGTTTCGATCGTGCGGAAGGTCTCAAGGTGCTGCGGCCCGACCGAGGTCAGGATGCCGTAGGTCGGCTCCGCGATGTCGCAGAGCTCCCTGATCTCTCCGGCACGGCGCGCGCCCATTTCGCAGAGGAAAATCTCATGTGTCGGGCGGAACTGCTCGCGGACCGTCCGCACAACGCCCATCGGCGTATTGAAGCTGCCCGGCGTCATCAGTACATCAAAGTGCGATTTCAGCAGCGTGTGCAGGAAATACTTGACCGATGTCTTGCCGTAGCTGCCCGTGATGCCGATGACGGTCAGATTCGGCGACTCGCGGAGCATCCGCTTCGCGTCCTTGATAAAGCCGTTCTGGATGTGCTTTTCGAGCGGCTGATTGATGAAATTCGCGGCAACCGGCAGCAGGGGTGTGAGGCAGAAGGTCAGCGCGGGAAAGCAGTACCGGGCACGCTCCGGCGCGGTGAAGCTGAACTGCCAGATGATCAGCGCGAGCAGCACGGCCGTGACGGTCAGCCGGATGACGCGGGGCGTCATGACAAGCGGCTTTTTGGCCGTTTTTGACGGCTTGACGCAGGGGATGAAAAGAGCCAGCAGTACGGCCGAGATAATCAGAAACGGGAGCGCGTGCGTCAGCAGCGCGATGACTGCCAGAATCGCCGCAATCCAGTGCGGGAGCAGCTTTCCGGGATTTGTCCGCGTCCATTTCAGCTGCTCAGGCATCTTGTAGGAATTGAGCTGAAAGATGTGGACATACTTGAAAAAGCCGATGACCGTGCCCGCCAGCGCGAGAACGGCGGCGATGAGATGTACGATATTCATATTATGCACCAATTTCAAGGAATGACCGCAGAACCGCGGCGTAAACGGCAGGCTGATCGAGGAAGGAGAAATGCCCTGCACCGCTGAGCGTGACCAGACCGGAGCCCTTGATCACGCGCTCCATATGCTGCCCGTCAGAGAGGGGCGTCGCGGTGTCCTTGTCGCCCCATACAAGGAGCGCAGGCACTTTGATCTGCGGCAGGAGAGCGGAAAGGTCTTCGTTGACCGTTTTGACAAGGCACTGCCGCATGACCGGCGACGCGGCAGCATAGTCCGCGGAGCCGAACTTCTTCTGCAGCGCGTTCAGCGCGTCGGGGTATAGTTTTTTAACAGGCGGCAGCAGAACGAACCACTTGGAGATCTTGTAGATCCGCGTCCGGCATCTTGATTTCAGTGAGCGTTTGGGACGGATGCCGGCGCTGTCCGTGAGGATGATCTTTTCAATCGTGAAGGCGCATTTTTCGCGGAATTCCGTGCAGAGCTTGATCGTGACACGCCCGCCGAATGAATGTGCGATCAGAATGACCTTTTTGCAGCCGAAGCTCTCGATGAACTGCCGCGTCAGCTCCGTGAACTGTGATACATCCCACGGCTCCTCCGGTTCGCTGCTCTGGCCGAAGCCCGGAAAATCAAAAAGAATCGTGCGGTATTTTGCGGCAGTGACAGCCGCGATGCTGCGGTAAACATTGAGGTTCGCGCCCCAGCCGTGCAGCACAAAGACGACGGTGTCCGTTTCGGGAACCGCCGGTTCAAAGCTTTCGTAATTGACGGATAATCCGCTGATCTCAACAGTCAAACTGATCCCTCCGGCGCGCCGCGGGAATGCGGCATCTGTTCAATACTATATTTTATGCAAATGAATCTGCCGGATATTATTCTACCACATTTCCCCGATACTGTCAAGCAATCGGAGAAAAAGGGGCCTCCGACAGACTGTACCGATTCAAAAAATAAGGTCAGGCTTTTGAAAAAGCCCGTCCAAAACTTTTCTTTTAAGCGCACGAAAAGAATCCCCTGCCGAACGGCGGGGGATTTTCTGTCCTCATAACGGGATTCTCAAGGGACACCGTCCCTTGTGCGGGGCATGGGGCGGAGCCCCATTATGATCATCGCGGAGCTATACAT
>JAGDBX010000121.1 GCA_018110935.1 Oscillospiraceae bacterium | reverse complement strand
GGTCTTGCCGGAGCCTTTTCTTCCGGTAATAACTTGAATCATAGTAATTCTCCCTTCGTTATTTCAAATTCGTGCTCCTCCCGCTTTCACGGGCTGCGGCATGGATTTTGGGAACATAGATGTTAGTGAAGCTTCGCTTCCAGCGCTGCCTTCATGTCCTCGTAGCCCGGCTTGCCGAGCAACGCAAACATGTTCTTCTTGTAGCTTTCCACGCCCGGCTGGTTGAACGGGTTGACGCCCAGCATATAGCCCGAAACAGCGCACGCCTTCTCAAAGAAGTAGATGAGCCGGCCGAGTGTCTCCTCGGAAGTGTCGGAAAGCTCCAGAACGATGTTCGGTACGCCGCCCTCGGTGTGTGCGAGGATGGTGCCCTCCAGTGCGCGGCGGTTGACCACGCTCATGTTCTGTCCGGTCAGGAAGTTCAGACCGTCGGCATTCTCTGCATCCGGATCAAGGAAGAGATCCTGCTTCGGTGTCTTGATGTCGATGACCGTTTCAAAGAGCAGTCTTGCGCCGTCCTGGATGTACTGACCCATCGAGTGCAGATCGGTCGAGAAGATGGCGGAGGACGGGAACAGGCCCTTGTTGTCCTTGCCCTCGGACTCGCCGAAGAGCTGCTTGTACCACTCATTCATCATTGCGAAGGACGGGTCATAACTGACGACCATCTCAACGGCCTTGCCCTTGCGGTAGAAGATGTTGCGCAGCGCCGCGTACTGATAGCAGTCATTCTCCGCAAACGGAGCGGTATAAGCCTCCTGTGCGGCTCTGGCGCCTGCCATGAGCTTCTCGATGTCGCATCCCGCGGCAGCGATCGGCAGCAGGCCGACAGCAGTCAGCACAGAAAAACGCCCGCCGACATCATCCGGAATCACAAAGCTCTCATAGCCCTCCGCGTCCGCGAGGTTCTTGAGCGTACCGCGCGCCTTGTCGGTCGTGCAGTAGATGCGCTTCTTCGCCTCGTCCTTGCCGTACTTGTCCTCCAGCAGCTTTTTGAAGATGCGGAATGCAAGCGCCGGCTCGGTCGTGGTGCCGGACTTCGAGATGACATTGACCGCCAGCTCTCTGCCCTCACAGATGGAAAGCACCTCGTTCAGATAGGTCGGGGAGATATTGTTTCCGACATAATAAATGTCAGGGGTGTCCTTTTTCATGTTATTGTAAAAGGGCGACTTCAGGAACTCGATCGCGGCACGCGCACCGAGGTAGGAGCCGCCGATGCCGATCACGATCAGCACATCTGCCTGCGCCTGAATACGCTTTGCGGCAGCCTGAATGCGGACAAACTCCGCTTTGTCATAGTCTGTCGGCAGGGTGAGCCAGCCAAGAAAATCACTGCCCGGACCGGTCTTGTCGTGCAGCACCTTTGCCGCAGTTTCGGTCTGTGCGGCGATTCCTGTCAGCTCCTCCGCGCCGAGAAAGCCCGAAAGATAGCTTTGATTCAGCTTCAAGGCCATGTTGATACATCCTCCACACTCTCTGTGATTTCCGCCGCGGGTGCGTCCTCTCAAACATCCCGCCGCGGGTATCCGTCCGCCTGCCCCGAGAAGAGACAGTGCGCACTTATACACTTATATTTTACTATGTTTTGCCCCAGATTGCAAGTGCTTTCCTCTTTTTCGGTATATCGCCCAAATTTCAGCCTTTGTTTTGAACATATTCGCCAAAAGATTTTTTTCGGCGCCGCAAGAAATGCGTGCCGGGATCCGCCCTGCCGCACCGCAAAAAAGATGCCCCTCTGACCGGCAGAGAGGCGAAGGAGATCATATTGAAATATGGAGGATGTTTATCACAATCCGTGCAGAAGCGCTTTCAGAGAAATCTGCCCTGATACTTTTTCGGTGCACGGGCCATCATCCCCAGCGCGATGAGATGCCCGGCGCCCAGAAGCGCGATCGAAACCGCGAGCAGCATCTTCGATTCCCCGAGGAGTGCGGCCGTCCCCGCGGCCGCATCGCTCAGAGCCATGACATACAGGGCTCTTTCAAACGCCTTGCCGTATGCTTTTTCATCAGCCTGCCTGACTTCAGTCTGATGATAGTCGTGGATCATTCCGCGGCCGCGCTTCCGCATCCGGAGACCGGCTGCGAGAAACAGCACCGCAGCTGCAAACAGCAGCACCGAAAACATCAGCATAAAACGCCTCCTGTATCAGCCGGCTGTCCGCTCGGGCGGTCAGTCTGTATTCTGGCTGCCGGAAGCCGCCTTGACTGCGTCGCCGATATCCAGCAGGAGCGAGGAATCGCTGCCGCTGACCTTCGGCACCTGACCGTCCCACTTCTCCAGCATCTTGTTCTGGAGCACCAGACCGGTCAGAGAATCGTTGAGAAGCTGGTTGGCATCTGCCTGCGCCTGTGCCTTGGCGAGAATCGCTTCTGCCTCAGCCTTTGCGGCAATGACCTTCTTTTCGGCCTCTGTGTTGGCGATGACCTTGGCCTGCTCCTGCTCGGTGCGCGTTTTGAGCAGATTCTGCTCCGCGACCTGCTTCTGCTCGATCGCCGCGTTGAACTCAGACGAGAAATCGAAGTTGACGATGTTGAACTTCTCGACCTGCACGCCGTATTCCTCGACCTTCGCGCTGAGCTGATCCTTGATCTGCTCGCCGACCGCCGAACGCTCGGTGATGAGCTCCTCCGCGGTGTAGCGCGCCGTGACGGACTTGACGCTCTCCTGCACGGCGGGCGTCAGCACTACAGCCTGATAATCGCTGCCGATGTTCTGGTAGATGTTCGCGGATTTCGCGGACTGGATGCGGTAATTGACCGCGATCGTGCTGCTGACGGTCTGCAGGTCACGCGAAACTGCAGGTGCGTCGATCTCATAGACCTGAATCTGGTTGCTGACATTGATGACATCCTGCACGAAAGGCACCTTGAAGTGGAAGCCTTCGCTCAGTGTCTTCTCGCTCACCTTGCCGAGCGTCACGATAACGCCGGTATGACCGGCCGGAACCGACGCGGTCGCAGACAGCAGGACAACGAGTGCGGCGGCCGCAGCGACTGCGATGCCGGCGATCTTTCCTGCTGCACCTTTTTTTCTGAGAGTATAGGTTTCTGCCATGATATGCTCCTTTCCGCCGCGCTGTGCGGATGCGCAGCGGGCCGCGGGCTTCCTGCCCGACGGTCTTATCATACCAGATTCCGGCAGATTTCGCAATCCGCCGGAGAACCGGATTCAAATCGGAATTTGAGATTTCATCAGGTTTTCTCCGGATTCCTCTTTCTGTCTCTGTTTTTCAACACCGATCACTTTTCGGCTTTTTCGCGCGATTTGCGCGCGAAAACCGCCTGTTTTGGCGCAAAATCCGTATAAAACCCCTTCGTTGCCGTATTAAGTCCATTCTTTTTCTTTATTCCTGTTCCCGGGCGGTGAAACCGTGACGAAAACAGCGGTGATACACCGGTTCCGCCCTCTGATCATCCGATTCCGGCGCATTTTCGTTCGTTTCATTCCTCCCGGTATATACCGATGCCAATATTACGCCTGTTTCTCCGCTGCCTTTCCGTGCATGGCTCCGATACACGGAGATCATGTAAAACAAGCGCAGATACGGCTGTTTTCAATCGGAATCACGCGGTACCGGCAAAGACACGGCATCGCCCTGCCGCCGCTTCAGCGCCGTGCCGCGACAGGCAAGCCCATGCCGATGATATACGCACAGTATTCTTTCCGTCAATTTATACAAACCAAGATGCCCCGTTCTGTGTATATCGCTGATTTTCACAAAAACGCGAAAAAAGACTTGACGAGTGCCGTGAATCCTGCTATAATAAGACCATGGCGAGTGTTTCAGCAATTAACGCATAACCGGCATCCGAAAATAATCCTTTCCTCTTCCATAACGCTGACACTGATTTGAAGAAATTATAACGCCCTCTCGCATACCCGAACACAAAACCGGCTTTCTCTTTTGAGGAAGCCGGTTTTGTGTCTGCCTGTTTTTCTGAGAGCGCGCGCAGCGGAAGCCGCATCATTCCGAACCGTCAATCTGTCCAAATCGGCACGGCTTTCTTTGTGCTGTTCGCTGAAAATCCGCTCAGACCTTGACACAGGGTGAATACTGCACTGTATAATAGAACCATCACGCGGGACAGGACTGCCGCGGCGTCCGGACTGTGCCGCGCCCGCCCTGCGCGTGCCGAATAATGAACAGGAGTAAAATCATGATCGAAACCATCCATTCCCCTGCCGACATCAAGGGCTTTGACACCGCACAGCTGAACGCGCTGGCCGCAGAGATCCGGCGCGGACTGATGAACCGCCTTTCCAGGCGCGGCGGTCATTTCGGACCGAACTTCGGCATTGTGGAAGCCACGATTGCCCTGCACTATGTGTTTGATTCACCGAAGGACAAAATCGTGTTCGATGTTTCGCACCAGTGCTACACGCACAAGATCCTGACGGGGCGTGCGGCGGCCTTCTTTGACGACGCGCATTTCGGCGATGTCTCCGGCTATACGAATCCGGAGGAGAGCCCGCACGACTTTTTCAATGTCGGTCACACCTCCACATCGGTCAGCCTTGCCTGCGGTCTCGCGAAGAGCCGTGACCTCAAAGGCGAGTCCTGTAATGTGATCGCGGTCATCGGCGACGGCTCCCTGAGCGGCGGCGAGGCGCTGGAAGGCCTTGACTATGCCGCGGAGCTCGGCAGCAATCTCATCATTGTCGTCAATGACAACGATATGTCGATCGCGGAAAACCACGGCGGACTGTACCGCAATTTAAGAGAGCTGCGCGAATCAGGCGGCAAGGCGCCGTGCAATCTCTTCCGCGCGATGGGCCTTGACTACCGCTTTGTCGCAGACGGCAACGATCCTGCCGCGCTGATCGAAGCGTTTGCGGCAGTGAAGGACACTGACCGCCCGACGGTCGTACACATCGTCACGCAGAAGGGCAAGGGATACGCGCCCGCGGAGACCGAACGGGAAAGCTGGCACTGGCATTCGCCGTTTGATCCGGAGACCGGACAGTCCCCCGCACAGGGCGGCGAGAATTACAGCGCCCTGACCTGCGGCTTCCTGCTGCGGAAAATGAAAGCCGACCGGCGCGTCATCGCCATGGCGGCGGCCGTTCCCGTCAACATCGGCTTCACGCCGGAAAAGCGGCGGGAGGCAGGCGCGCAGTTCATTGATGTCGGCATCGCGGAGGAGCACGCGGTCGCGATGGCATCCGGCATCGCCAGGGGCGGCGGAAAGCCTGTCTTCGCGACGCATTCGAGCTTCTTCCAGCGCACCTATGACCAGATCTCGCAGGATCTGTGCATCAATTCCAGTCCCGCGACGCTGCTGGTCAATACCGCGTCTGTCTTCGGCATGAACGACATCACACATCTGGGCATCTTTGATATCGCGATGATGTCCAACATCCCGAATCTCGTCTATCTGGCGCCGACGAACTGCGAGGAGTATTTCGCCATGCTGGACTGGAGCATCGAGCAGGACCGGCATCCGGTTGCGGTCCGGATCCCCTGCGGCGATGTGGTACACACTGACAGGCCGGTTGACACCGATTACAGCGAACTGAACCGGTATCAGGTCACACAGCAGGGTGCCGGCACGGCGATCCTCGCGCTCGGCAATTTCTTCGGCATCGGCGAAGCGCTCGCGAGACTGATCGAAGAAAAGACCGGCACGGCACCGACGCTCATCAACCCGCGCTATATCACGGGGCTTGACGAGCCGCTGCTTGAACAGCTCAAATCCGGTCATTCCGCCGTGATCACGCTGGAGGACGGCATCCTTGACGGCGGCTTCGGCGAAAAGATCGCGCGGTATTACGGCGCAGCGGAGATGAAGGTCTATAACTACGGACTGAAAAAGGAATTCCTTGACCGTTACGCGGCGGAAGATGTGCTCAGAGCCAATCATCTGACGCCGGAACAGATTTTCAGTGATATTTTCTGAGGAGGCGGAATATGAAGTATCTCAGCATCAAAAACGGGCCGCAGAATGTGTCGGCCGTCATCCAGGGCTGCATGAGAATGCCGGCACTGACCAGGGAGGAGGCCGCAAAGGTCATCCGCACGGCTTTTGACTGCGGCATCAATTTCTTTGACCACGCGACCTGCTACGGCGAAAACGGCGAAGCGGAAACGCGCTTTGCCGAGGCATTCCCGCTGACCGGCATCCGGCGGGAGGACATCGTTCTCCAGAGCAAATGCGGTCTCTGCTTTGACCGGAACGAATTTGACTGGACAAAGGAGAACATCCTTTCCAGTGTCGATGACAGTCTGCGCAGACTGAAGACCGATCATCTTGACACGCTTCTGCTGCACCGCCCCGATCTGCTCTTTGAGCCGGAGGCGGTCGCCGCCGCGTTTGACGCGCTGGAGCAGGCCGGAAAGGTACGCTTTTTCGGCGTCAGCAACCTGATGCCGATGCAGATCGAACTGCTGAAAAAATATGTGAAGCAGCCGCTGCAGATCAATCAGGTGCAGCTTTCGCTGGAGCAGTCGCAGCTGATCGATCAGGCGCTCTACATGAACAACAAGACAACAGACTTTTCCGTCAGCCGCGACGGCAGCGCGCTCGATTACTGCCGTCTGCACGACATCACGGTGCAGGCGTGGTCGCCGCTGCAGTACGGAATGTTCGGCGGCTCCTTCATTGACAATCCGCAGTTCCCGGAGCTGAACCGTGTCCTTGCCGAAATCGCGGAGCGGGAGCAGGTCTCAAAGGCGGCCGTCGCGATCGCGTGGATCCTGCGTCACCCCGCAAATATGCAGGCGATCATCGGCACAATGAACCCTGCGCACATCACGGATATCTGTGCGGCCTGCGATGTGAAGCTCTCGCATCACGACTGGTACACGCTGTATCTGGCTTCGGGCAAATTCCTGCCGTAACCGCAAAGGAGGAAGACCGTGATCGATCTGGATCATCTCGAAAAATACACCGAGAACAACCGCATTGAAGCAAAAAAAGCACTCGGCGGCCTGCCGCACAGCATCTGGGAGACCTACTCCGCGTTTGCAAACACACTGGGCGGCGTGATTCTGCTTGGCGTGGAGGAATACCGGGACAAAACGCTGCATACGGTCGATCTGCCCGATCCGGAAGCGCTGGTCAGGGAGTTTCTGGAATCGGCGAACGATCCGAACAAGGCGAGCGTCAATCTGCTCACAAGCAGGCAGATCCGGATCGAGGAGGTCAACGGGGACCGCATCATCGTGATCGAGGTGCCGCGTGCGCCGCGGTATGACAAGCCTGTGTATGTGGGCGGCGATCCGGTCTGCGGCTCCTATTGGCGCAGCGGTGAGGGCGACCATCGTCTGACTGCAGAGGAGCTGGAAGCCATGCGGCGTGACGCGGCTGTCCGGACGCAGGATATGCGTCTGCTCAAAGACACGGAGCTTTCTGTGCTCTGCGCAGAGAGCATCGCCGCTTACCGGCAGTGTATGAAGAATTCCCGTCCGCATCATGTGTGGACCGATCTGGATGACTGTGCATTTCTGCTCAAGCTCGGCGCGGCGGGCACCGGAGAGGACGGCAGCGTGCATCCGACGGCAGCCGGTCTGCTGATGTTCGGCCGCACGCAGGAGATCCTGCGCGAATATCCGCAGTACTGTCTGGATTTCCGCGATGAAACGGGAGAAACGGAGGAACGGTATCTTTCTTCCTCCGGCAGCTGGAGCGGAAATATCTTTGATTTTTACCGCTGTGTCAGCGGCAGGCTGCAGGCCGGTCCGGACGACGCGCCGGTGAACAAGGCGATCCGTGAGGCGCTCGCGAACTGTCTGGTCAATGCGGACTATTACGGGCGAAAGGGCATTGTCGTTGTCCGGAAGAAGGAACTGATTACAATGTCGAACCCCGGTGATTTCCGTGTCGGACTGGACGCCGCGCGCGCGGGCGGTCAGTCAGATCCCCGAAACGGCGTCATCATGAAGATGTTTTATCTCATTGATATCGGCGAACGCGCCGGCAGCGGCATACCGAGCATTCTCTATATCTGGAAGCAGCAGGGCTGGAGTGAGCCGACGCTGAAACAGTCATTCTCGCCGAACCGGATCACGCTGTCGCTGCCGATGACGGAGCGGCACGATGATAAGACCGCCGTCAGACGGAACGGGCAGAATTCTGCTGCCAGAACCGGCGCGCAGAAGGCGATGATCATTGATTATCTGACAGAGCGCGCGGAGGGAACGGTTCCGGAGCTTGCGGCGCTGCTCGGCGTCAGGGATTCCCGTGCGGCTGAGCTGCTCGCGGAGCTGACAGAGGAGGGAATCACCGCGGAAAAGGGCGAAGGGGCAAACCGGACCTATAAAATGAAGGCGTGAGGTATCGCTCCGCGATGATTTTAATGTGGCTCCGCCCCAAACCCCGCTCAAGGGACAAATGTCCCTTGAGAATCCCGTTATGAG
>JAGDBX010000120.1 GCA_018110935.1 Oscillospiraceae bacterium | reverse complement strand
CTTCGGGCCGATGTCAAGGCCCATCATGTCGGTCGGGATCTTGGCGGAATCAATATAGGAAACCTCGATCGGTGCGTCGATCGGATCAGGGAAGGAAGCAGCGATCGCGGTATCGACCGGCAGCAGGATCTTCTTGCCGAGAGAAGCGGCTTTTGCGAGCATTTCCTTGCAGTAGTCCAGCTTTTCCTCATCGACCAGAGACTTGCCGATCTCGCCGCCCTGTGCCTTGATGAAGGTGTAAGCCATACCGCCGCCGATGATCAGCGTGTCGCACTTTTCGAGCAGGTTGGAGATGACATTGAGCTTGTCAGCGACCTTTGCACCGCCGAGGATCGCCACGAACGGGCGGACCGGATCCTCGACCGCGTTGCCGAGATACTGGATCTCCTTCTGCATCAGATAGCCGACAGCCGTCTCCTTGACGAAGCGGGCGACACCGACGGTGGAAGCGTGTGCGCGGTGAGAGGAGCCGAAGGCATCCATCACGAAGACCTGGCCGTCCACGAGGTCGGCAAGCTCCTTCGAGAAGCCGTCGTATTTCTCCTCCTTGGTCTCCTCAGAGCCGCGGAAGCGGGTGTTCTCAAGCAGAACGATCTCGCCCTCGCCCATTGCCGCGACAGCCGCCTTTGCGTTCTCGCCGACGACGGTATCGTCAGCCGCGAACACGACCTTGGTGTCCGGCAGGAGCTCCGCGAGGCGCTTTGCGACCGGCGCGAGGGAGAACTTTGCCTCCTGGCCGTTCTTCGGCTTGCCAAGGTGCGATCAGAGCACGACCTTGCCGCCGTCAGCGAGCAGCGTCTTGATCGTCGGGAGCGCCGCGGTGATGCGGTTGTCGTTGGTGATTTCGCCGTCCTTGAGCGGCACATTGAAGTCGCAGCGGACAAGAATCTTCTTGCCCTTTGCCTGCAGATCGTCCACAGATACCTTATTCAGTCCAGCCATGATTAAAACATCCTTTCACTTTTGAGTTTCGGATTGATTTGTGAAGATTTTCACAACCCATTCTATTTTACACTATTTTATGGATTTTGGCAAGTGCTTTTCGCATTCTCCGCAGAATTTTTTTCGGCTGCGGCAAAAACAGCCGGAGCCGCGGCACAAAATGCAGACAAATTGCGAAAAGGCGCGGCGCCCGCGGACGCTGAGCAGTCTGCTCCGGGTCTTTACGGCTTTATGAAGATCGGCGAAAAGCACTTGCTTTTTCCCGCCGAGTGTGGTATACTGAAGGCAGCGGCTGCGGCAGAACCCGCGCAGCATACGCCGAAAGGAGCAAACAGTATGTTTTTACACCAGCTGAATCCGATCGAGGCAGAGGCGTTCCTGACGCTCGCCTCCGAAATGATCGAGGACGACGGCGTCATCACGCCGGAAGAGGACGCACTGCTGAATGAATACAAGACGGCACTCGGACTGCCCGCCTTCACCTATGACGCCGCGGCGGCGGCCGCTGCACGCGACACGCTCGCGCAGCTCAACGAATCCGGCAAGCGCAAGGTCTATATGGAGCTGTTCAGCTTTGCGGTCTGCGACGGATTTGAGGATGTGACGGAGCGCCGCACGCTCAATTCCCTGCGGGAAGTGCTGAATCTGGACGCGCACATTTGCCGGATGCTGGAATCCTGCGTGCGCGATCTGTACGGCGTTTATGCCGCGATCGAGCGGGCGCTTGAGGCAAAGCCCTCACCCGTTGTGGTCGATTTTGACGCCTGAATCCCTGTCAAAAAGTGATCCCCTGCCCTGCGGCGGGGGATTTTGTCTGCCGGAAAGCGCCTGTTTTCCGGCATTCTGTTTTGTGCAGACCGCCGGAAAGGCGTTCAGAATTTGAACATACAATTTTGCATGTTTATTGTTGACAACCCGTATGAAATATGATAGAATGATAGCAGACGATCTGCGTCAGCCGCAGAAAAGTCCTTTTTTTCAGGGGAATGCTTTCAGGAGGTACCATAAAATGAGAAAAACAGGAAGAATGATCGCCGCACTGCTGATCACCGCTGTTTCCTGCGGTGCGCTGGCAGGCTGCGGCGGTGACGAATCCAGCTACAAATCACTCGATTCCGCGACAGCGGCCGAGGTCGCCGAGATCGCTTCGCAGAGCGAGCTGCTGACCGGCGAACTGGAGAACAAGACCATCAAATGGATGGCGAACTGGGACATCAATCCGGACGCGACCGGCAAGAATGTGCCGATCGAGCTGGCGATTTTCCAGTCGCGGTACGGCGGCAAGGTGGAATTCACGAATGTGGACTGGAATACCCGCTTTGACGCGCTGGCCAACGCGATCAACGGCGGCACCGGCATCGATTTCTTTCCGGCATCCGACCTTGACACGATCCCGCGCGGCGCGATCAAGGAGATGTTTGCGCCGATCGACGACTATATCGACTTTGAGGATCCGCTTTTCAAGGATATGAAGCCGATCATGGACCGCTTTGTCTGGAAGGACAAGCATTATGTCATTGTGAACTCTGTTTCCGGCGACAACTGCGTGGTGATCTACAACCGCGATACCATGGAGGAGAACGGTCTTGAGGATCCGGCAAAGCTCTTTGCAGAGGGTAAGTGGGACTGGAAGGCGTTCCAGAATCATCTGAAGCAGTTTGTCGATCCGGAGGACGGCAGATGGGGCATTGACGGCTGGTGGTTTGAGGCGGGGCTTTCCGCAACCTGCGGCGTGCCGTACATCGACCTCAAGGACGGAAAGCTGATCAACAATCTGAAGGATCCCGCGATCGAACGCCTGCAGAACTGGATGTACGAGCTCGGCACATCGAAGGCTGTCGCGATCGGCGTGGATGAGTGGGGCTGGGAGGCCAAGCCGAATTACATCGGCGAAGGCAAGTCGCTTTTCTATCCGTGCGGCTGCTGGGCACTCTACAACAACACATGGAAAAACGATTTCGGCGAGAACGCGATGTTCGTGCCGATGCCGAAAGATCCGGATGCATCGGAATACTATATCCCCTGCGGTCTGGACGGCTATGTGATGGTCAAGGGCGGCCAGAATCCGGAGGGCGTCGCGAAGTTCGCTGCCTGCAAGCGTCTGGCGACCACGAACGAGCGCGCAAAGGAGCTCGGCACGCAGCAGTTCTATGACGATTACGGCTGGACCGAGGAAATGGTGGAGATGAGCAAGAAGCTCAACGAAATGGCTGCTGCAAATCCGTACTACGACTTCTTCAAGGCTGTTTCAACAGATATTACGGATATTCTGGACTCGAATGAAAACGGCATCCGCTCGGCCGCAAAGGGCAATCTGAAGTGGAGCGAGGTCGTTGGCGCGATCTATTCGACGATCGACGCGTACCTGAAGCAGTACAACGGATGAGATCGGCGGTGTTTTGCCCCAACCCCCGCTCAAGGGGCGGTGTCCCTTGAGAATCCCGCTTTAAGCACAGCAAAGCCCCCGCCTGACGGCGGGGGCAATCTTTTCGTGCGCCCAAAATAAAAGTTTCGGTCAAGCCTTTTCAAAGGCTTGCGGGTTCTTAGGGCAGAGCCCTAAG
>JAGDBX010000119.1 GCA_018110935.1 Oscillospiraceae bacterium | reverse complement strand
GTGAAATATATGAACATCCCCTTCGGTTTTACAATTACCTAAGGGGATGTTTCTCGTTGTTAAACACCTTGCATTTTATGGGAACCGGTGCTGTTTTAAAACACTACTGTAAAAGCAGATGATTTCGCTGTGTTTACGCAGATTTCCGTATGAGAATGAGGGCTAGTGTATGCAATTCGTGGGAACTCATTACGGGAACCTGTCTGGGAACAAGGCTTACAAGATGCCGCAAAATGGAGAAAGTCAATTCAGAATTCTGCAGAATCCTGCAGTGTGAATCATATTGAGATCAACATAGGTGCTTGATTTTAACGTATTTAGGACATTTTCGCGGTTGCGAGGTTAATGGGGCGGAGCCCCATTATCAATCATCGCGAAGCGATACCCCCGCATGCGGCGCGCACTACGCGCTCGATGATGCTGCCCTTCCGGACAGCTTCTGCCGCGTCCTCCGGCGAAAACCACTGCGCCGCCGCGACCTCGTCAGACAGCCGGAATGCGGTCTGTTCTGTCCGCACGCAAAAGCAGAGCATCAGCTGATCTCTCGCCTCGTGCCACGCACTGAACAGATACCGCATCTCACCGGGCTTCACAGCAATGCCCGTTTCCTCCGCGATCTCTCTTGCGGCGGCCTCCTCGGCGGTCTCGCCGCATTTCATGTATCCCGCAACACCGACAAACCGCGCGGTGTCGCCGTAGCTCTGCCGGATCAGCAGGATCTCCCCCGCTGAATTCATCACAACAGAAAGCACGCAGGTGCTGAACATTTCAAAGAGCGGGCGGCGGCAGTTTCCGCAGTACGGCACCGCGCCCTCATCCCCGATCTGCCGCAGAACGGCTTTTGCGCCGCAGTCAGGGCAAAATGTGAATTTCATGGGGCTTCTCCTTTGCTTTCAGACAAAATCGCTGCCGTCTTCGCAGAGAATCGCCGTGCGCTCCGCGTGCAGCATTCCCGTCCGCACATCCGGCATATTCGCCGCGCACCATGCCGTAAAGGCATCCGTCAGCAGGCTCGGGTTCAGGTTGACTGAAGTGCCTGCGGGCATCCGCAGCCGCACCTCAATGCCGGCATCCAGCGTCCGCACATCCTGTATCTGCGCGGAGGGCTTGAGATCGACCGACGCCGTGCCGCGTTTGGTCTTCTTCTCGACCAGAATTTCCGGCTGCGCTGTAAAGCTGTCCCACGCGGCGCGGAGTGCGTCCGCGGAGACGGTCCCGTCCGCACAGTCCAGCCGGACGGTATAGTCCGCAAAGGCAATATCCGTATGCTTGCGGACCGGTGCCGCCACTCTGACCAGCTGCAGATCGGGCGGCAGAACGCGGTTCAGCTGCGCCATCGCCGTCTCCATATCCATATCGCCGTCAATGCGGAAATCCATGCATTCGCAGCCGCTCTCATAGCCGAGCGAAAGCGCCAGCGGGAACATCAGGTAGGCATGCGGATTAAAGCCCTCGGTGTACCAGATCGGCACGCCCGCACGCTTGAATGCCCGCTGCATGCAGCGCATGAGGTCGAGGTGGGAGATGTATTTCGCCCTGCGCCGTTTCTCAAAGGTTGCTCTGACCGGTATCACTTGGCGTCACTCCTTTGGCTGATCATCAATTCGTCATGCTCTCGTGAACGAGATGAAATCCGTGCCCTTGAAGGTCAGCGTGCCGCTGTCGCCCTCGGCCAGCATACCGTATTCCGTGCCGGACATGGAAAGCTCGATGCGGTCACCGCTCTCGACCTCAAATGTCGCGTAGTACGAGGTGGTCGCATGATCGCCCCATGTGTCCGTCCGCCGTGAAACAACGCGTGCGGTCACGGAAAGCTGCGGTGCGTGTTTGACAGTCTTTTTGCGATTGACGATATTGTAGACGATGATAGATATAAAGAAAACGGCAAACAGGATGGCAATGACGGCCATGATATTGAATATGACCTCATCCATCGCGATTCGTTTGTCGATCTTCTGTGAAACTTCTGAATAATCCATACGATTCTCCTTTTCGGCTGATGGTTGATGTTATGAACGAGTGAACGAAATGAACTGCGTGCCCTTATAGGTCAGCCGGCCGCTGTCGCCTTCCGCCAGAAGGCTGTACTCATTTCCGGGAACCATCAGCTCCATGCGCGCGCCGCCTCCCAGCTCAAAGGACACGAAATAGTTTGTGTGCGTATATCTCATACCGGAAACATAGGTGCGCTTGCCGATCACGCGTGCGGTGACCGTCTCCTCCGGCGCGTTCCGGTTCGCTTCCTGCTGTTTGGCAGCCTCATCCAGCGCGCCGTTGATCATCGACGGAATACTGCGCATCGACGGCAGACCGCCTGTGAGCTTTTTCACCTTGGATCTCATGCGGAAAAACGAAGCTGCGGTAATGAGAAAGCCGATCACAAACACGCCCAGAATGACTGCGGCTGCCACGATCAGTACGGTATTGCCGGCGAAACCGGCTGCGAAACAACTGATGGTTTTCATGATAAATGTTCTCCTCTTTTTTTAGTTCGGCTGAAAGCCGTGCCGGCGCGTGCCCTGATAGGTCAGTGTTCCGCGCATTCCATCCCGGAAGAATCTGAATTCGCGGCGGCAAACACTGCCGCGAAAAGCAGTGCGAAGATATCTCCGGCCGCAAGGCTGATTGCTGAGAATCATAACATGATGTGTGACTCCTTCTGATGATGTTTGTTCAGAGCGGGCCGGTCTGACTGCCGTGATCCTGCTGCGAAAAGCCGGAAGCCGGCTGCGCGGGGATGCCCTGCCCGTTCTGCTCCGGATAGCGGCGCACAAACAGTGCGGGGTCGATGTCCTCCAGCGGCCGGATCTGCGGGACAAGGCCGCGGAATTCGCCGTTCTGACTGAACACGGTCACGACATCGCCCTCGAAGAACAGCTCATAGGTCATCGGATCGACATCCATCTCAAGCCGCGGGATGTCCGGCGTCTCAAAGCTCATTGAGCAGATGAACGGGATCTCCTCCCGCCGCTTTTTCTTGATCTTCACCGGTATGACCTGTGTATCCTGCGGAAAGGTCACCGGCAGCGGCTTTCCCGTCGGCACAAAGCAGAAGAACAGATCCCGCAGAAAAAGCAGGCTGCCGGCTGTGCCGATATTACGAAGCATATAGGTGCTTTCATCGACAGCCAATTCCTTCTGTGAACCGTCCGCTGCCCGAAAGGTGATATACTACCGGAATGATTTTTCAGGCTTTGCTTCTGCGGGGATTCTGCTCTTTGAAATGATGCGTGCCGGAAACGACCGGACGGGCGCCGAAGCATATTCACGGAACTGGCCGTATTTTTCAATCCGCTCCGTTCCGACGGCTCCATAGGATTTGTACTCTTTATATTCGGAAAAGATGAGAACAGCCCAGAACAGCAGGGCGAAAATGAGCTCCATAGACTCCTTCCCTTTCGTCAGAATACCGGTGACAGCTCAGTAAAGCGGTGTCTGATCGCTGCAATCCTGCGGAATGTTCCGTTCAAACAGTGCGGGGCCGATGTCCTCCGCCGGAAGGACCTGCGGCACAAAATCGCGGAATTCGCTGTTATGGCAGAGCAGCTCGCCGACTTCGCCTTCGGAGAACCGCTCATAGGTCTGCAGGTCGACATCCAGCTCAAGCCGCGGGATATCCGGCGTCTCAAAGCGCATCGTGCAGACAGAATTGATCTTTTCGCGCCGCTTTCGCGTGATCAGCACATAAACAAGCTGTGTATCCTGCGGATAGGTCACCGGCAGCGGCTTTCCCGCCGGAACAAAGCAGAAGAACCGGTCCTGCCGGAAAAGCAATGTGCCGTCTGCGTACATATCAAGAAGATAATAGGTCTTTTCATCGACTGCAAGTTCCTTCTTTTCCGAGCCGTTCGGCAGCGCAAAGGTGATAAAAAACCGGAAGGATTTTGCGGAGCTTTTGCTTTTCGAGACGATACGCGCCTGAAATGACCGGACGGGCGCCAGCGTGTCTTCCCGGGAGAAATGTTCTTCTGTCATGAGATCTTTTACGTATTCACTGGGTTTATTGGTAGCGGAAGCTAGGATAAGACCAAGGAAACTCATCGGAAACAAAAAAAACATGATTAACGGCAGGATGAAGTCCGTAATCGCTCCCTCCTTTCAGCAGGATGCGGGGCAGATTCAGAACAGAGGCGTCTGGTCGCGGTAATCCTGCTGATACTGCGGCGGATAACCGAGCTCCGGCTGCGCGGGGATACCCTGCCCGTACTGCGCATCGGCGGCCATTTCTGCCGGAATGAAGCTGAGAAAGCGCTTCCGCTGATAGGTCAGGGTTCCTATCGTACCGTCCTGATAAGTATTATAGGTGATCTGATCGACCGTCATCTCTCTGGAGGTGCCGTCCGGCGCTTCAAACCGGAGATAATATTCCGTGAAGGGCGTCTCCGTGTGATACACGTCCCGCACGTGATACACGTCATGCATCATTATGCGTCTGCCGGCGATACGCACCGGAAGCGTCTGAATAGGCGCCGCGTTGTTCAGCCGTTCCTCCTCCACGGGGTCGATCCTTATTCTGTTGGAGTATTTGCTTTTTATGACGCAGAAGACGATTATGAAAAACGCGATGGTCGCGGTCAGCATGACATTTCTCTCCTTTCAGCGGGAAAAAGGTCAGTACAGAGGCGTCTGGTCGCTGTAATCCTGCGGAAACGGCTGCTGGTACGGCTGCTGGTACTGCGGCGGATAACCGGGCTCCGGCTGCGCAGGATAGCCCTGCACGGGCTGTGTCTGTCCGGGATAGTTCCGCGCAAAGAGCTCCGGATCGATGCTGTCCGCCTGTGCCGCATAATCCTGATACAGCGGGACAAAGCCGAGAAAGCGCTTCCGCTGATAGGTCAGAGTCCCTGTTATACCGTCCTGATAAGTATAATAGGTGGTCTGATCGACCTTCATCTCTCTGGAGCTTCCGTCCGGCGCCTCAAACCGGAGATAATAGTCCGCAAAGGCCGTCTGCGCGTTATGCTGGATCATGCGCCTGCCGGCGACACGCACCGGAAGCGTCTGTACAGGCGCCGCGTTGTTCAGCCGCTCCTCCTCCGCAGTGTTGATCCTGTGGCTGCTGTCATTGTTTTTGCTTACGGCGCCGATGACTATGAATAATATGATGATCCAGAGCAGCATAACATTCCCCTCCTTTCAGCGGGAAAAAGGTCAGTATAAGGGCGTCTGGTCGCTGTAATCCTGCGGATAAAAAGGCTCCGGCTGTACGGGAACGCCCTGTCCGTACGGCTGACTGCCGGGCATCACCTGCGGATTGAAGCCGAGGAACCGTTTGCGCTGATACACCAGATCACCGATCTCGCCCTCGCGGAACGCGTTGTAGGTCTGCGCATCCACCTTCAGCTCCAGCATGGAGCCGTCCGGTGCCTGAAAGGTCATATAGTGTGCCGCGTTCGCAGCCTGCTGGCTCATCACAAACCGCCTGCCCGCGATCCGCACCGTGATGGTCTGCACCGGCGCCTGGTCATTCAGTTTCTTTTCACTTTTCTGTTTGTTGCCTGCGATCACAACCAATGTGATGACGACCGCAAGGATTGTGAGAAATGAGGAATGGATAAACAGCATGGAAACACTCCTTTCAGATGTTCGGCATCCGTGTTCAGCACATCGGTGTCTGTTCAGAACGCTCCTGCTCCGGGTAGCGGCGCGCAAAGAGCGCGGGGTCAAAGTCATCGGCGGGGCAAACCGGATCAGCAGGCATCTGCCGGGCTTCCGGCTCCTCCTGCGCGGCTTCTGGCATCTGCTGCGGAAGGAACGCAAGGAAGGCGGTGCCCTGACAGGTCAGTTCTCCGTATGTCCCCTCGCGGAACGCGGAATAAAAATCCTGACTGACCTTCAGCTCGCACACCGTGCCGTCGGATGACCGGAAGGTCGTCATGCAGACGGTCTGATTCTGCCCGTCCGGTGTCTTTTCTTTTTCGGTACGCCTGCGGATGATCTGCGCAGGGAAGGTCTTTACCGGGATTCTGCTTTCTTTCAAGGATTTCCGGATCATCAGACCGGTTCTGATGGCGAGGCTCGTCAGAACTACGACCATGACTCCGATCAGAATCCCCAGCAGATACCAGATCATGGGCAAGCACTCACTTTCTTCATGGATTCTTCAGATCACGGCGCGGCGGCCGCATCCTGCTCCTTCTGTCCGTAATCAAAGCAGGGATGCCCCGTGACCTTCGTCACGCCGCAGCCCGCGCAGCTTAACCTGCAGTGCTTTGTCGTCTGCGCCTGTTTGGCTTTCTCGTTTTCGCGGATGAGAAACGCCTTGTCCACATAGTAGTCGATGTGATCCCACGGGAACACCTCGTCATAGGGGCGCGGGCGGTTCGCGTAGAATTCCGGCGTCAGCCCCGCCTCCGCAAAGGCTTCCAGCCAGAGATCATAGCGGAAATGCTCCGACCACGCGTCAAAGACGCAGCCGCGCTTCCACGCGCCGAAGATCACGGCGGAGAGCCGGCGGTCGCCCTTTGCCAGCACAGCCTCCAGTATGCTCGTTTCGGGGAAGTGCCAGCTTGCGCGGATGCGCTTTTTGCCGGAAACGGCCTCCTCCAGCACCTTCTGCTTGTGCGCGATCATCTCCCTGGTGTCCTGCGGGTGGAATTCAAAGGGCGTAAAGGGCTTCGGCACAAAGGTCGCGACCGAGCAGGAGATCTGCACGGGCTTGCTGCCCTTCGGGCGCTTTTCGCCCTCGTAGTAGAGATCGACAACACGCTGCGCCAGCTCAATGATGCCGCGGATGTCGTCATCCGTCTCGGTCGGCAGTCCCATCATGAAGTAGAGCTTGACGGCATTCTGCCCCGCGTTGAAGGCGATCTTGCAGGTGCGCATCAGCTCTTCCTCGGTCACATTCTTGTTGATGACATCGCGCAGACGCTGTGTGCCGGCCTCCGGCGCAAAGGTCAGGCCGGAGGAGCGCACCCTGCGCAGACGGTTCATCAGACCCGCGCTGAAATTATCGACGCGGAGCGACGGCAGGCTCAGATTGATGTGTTCATTCTCGGTGAAGGTGAGCAGGCCGTCCATCATCTCCTCAATGCGGGAGTGATCGGATGTCGAAAGCGAGCAGAGCGACAGCTCGTCATAGCCGGTGTTCCGGATCAGCTTGCGGGACTGCTCGCAGATCGTTTCCGGCGTTTTCTCGCGGAACGGGCGGTAGAGAAATCCCGCCTGACAGAAGCGGCATCCTCTAAGACAGCCGCGCAGCACCTCGGTCACGGCGCGGTCATGGACGATCTCGGCAAACGGCACGACGAATTCCTCCGGCGCATAGCATTTGTCGAAGTTCTCGATGATGCGCTTTCTGACCTTTGCGGGCGCGCCGTCCTTCGGCGTGACGGCCTGTACCGTTCCGTCTTCGTTGTAGGTCACATCGTAGAGCGAGGGCACATAGACACCCTCGATCTGTGCGGCGGCGCGGAGAAACTCAGAACGCGTCGCGCCCTGATCGCGCATTTTCACATAGAGGTCCATGACCTCAAGGTCAAGCTCCTCGCCCTCGCCGATAAAGCAGAGGTCAAAGAAATCCGCCAGCGGTTCGGAGTTGCAGCAGCAGGAGCCGCCCGCGCAGACGATCGGCGCGATGGCTTCGCCGCGGTCCTTCTGCCAGACCGGCACGCCCGCCAGATCGAGCAGATTCAGGATATTTGTGTAGCAGAGCTCATAGCCGATCGTAAAGCCGATGAAATCGAAATCCCTGACCGGCTCAAGGCTTTCCAGCGCATAGAGCGGCAGACCTTTTTCCCGCATCAGCGCCTCAAAATCGGTGTCCGGCGCGAAGACGCGTTCGCACCAGTATTCGGGGCGCGCGTTGATGCACGAGTAGAGGATCTTCATGCCGAGATTGCTCATGCCGACATCGTAACGGTCAGGAAAGCAGAACGCAAACCGCGCCTTGACCTGTGATTTGTCCTTTGTGATGCTGCCGGGCTCGCCGCCGATGTAGCGTGCGGGCTTCTGCACCGAGAGCAGCAGCGGTTCGATCTGTTCAAAGAGGCTCATGTAGGTACTTCTCCTTTCCTGAATGCTCTGCGCGTGACACCAATATTATACCATATTGCGCGGAAATTGTCCAGATGCTGTATCACCCTGCCGCACGGCGCGTCCGCGGCGGCCCGGTTTTGCGGACAGACCGGCAAAACCGCGCATACAGCCTCCGCTCCGCCGCGGCACGGGGCAGAGAGGTATCGCAGGCTTGCGATACACTAAAAATGTCGAAGATACGCGGTTTTTGATGTGAAGTGCCGCGCTTTGGACGGGAATTCGGCAAAAACAGGTTTTTTCCGCTGTCCGGAGCAGACGCGCACACAAAAAACAGCAAAAATCGCGCAATGAATCCCCTTGCATTTTTCTGCCGCATATAGTATAATAAACATAGCTGTGCGCCGGAAAGGCGGCGGCGGAAAGGAAGATGAACTTATGGACGAAATGCTTGTCAGGCAGCTGCAGATCCATGCGTGCCGGATCCGTATGGGAATCATCGACGGCGTTTATCACGCGAAGTCGGGACATCCGGGCGGATCGCTCTCCATCGCAGACCTGCTGACCTACCTCTACTTCACCAGAATGCATGTGTATCCGGATAATCCGGACTTTGCGGAGCGCGACCGCCTTGTGCTCTCAAAGGGTCACACCGCACCGGCGCTCTATGCCGCGCTCGCGGAAAAAGGCTTCTTCCCGATGGACGAGATGAAAACGCTCCGTCACATCGGCGCCAGACTGCAGGGACATCCCTGCATCACGATCCCCGGCGTGGATATGAGCTCGGGATCGCTCGGTCAGGGCATTTCCGTCGCCTGCGGCATGGCGCTCGCGGGCAAGCACAGAAATGACAGCTACCGCGTCTACACCGTGCTGGGCGACGGCGAGATCGAAGAGGGACAGGTCTGGGAGGCGGCGATGTTTGCCGCGCATTACGGCCTTGACAACCTCACCGCGATCGTGGACAACAACGGTCTGCAGATCGACGGCAAGATCACCGATGTCTGCTCTCCGGAGCCGATCCCCGCAAAGTTCGAGGCCTTCGGCTGGCGCGTCTTTGAGGCGGATGCGCACGACTTCAACGACCTGGACCGCGTCTTCCGCGAGGCGGAGCGCGTCACCGGTCAGCCGGTCGCGATCATTCAGCATTCCGTCAAGGGCAAGGGCGTGTCCTTCATGGAGAATCAGGTCAGCTGGCACGGCACCGCGCCGAACGCCGAGCAGTACGAAAAAGCAATGGATGAGCTGAAAGAGGCTCTGAGCAGACTGGAGGCGCAGGCATGAGCGATGTGATCAAGAAGGCGACACGCGAGAGCTACGGCGAAGCGCTGACCGCGCTTGCCGACAAATATCCGAATCTCGTGGTGCTGGACGCAGACCTCGCCGCTGCGACGAAAACCGGCATCTTCAAGAAGGCATACCCCGACCGGCACTATGACTGCGGCATCGCCGAGGCGAACATGATGGGCGTCGCGGCAGGTCTCGCGGCGGCCGGCATGATCCCGTTCGCGTCCTCGTTTGCGATGTTTGCGGCGGGCAGAGCGTTTGAGATCGTCCGCAATTCGATCGGCTATCCGCATCTGAATGTCAAGATCGGCGCGACGCACGCCGGCATCTCCGTTGGTGAGGACGGCGCGACGCATCAGTGCTGCGAGGATATCGCGCTCATGCGCACGATCCCCGGCATGACGATCATCAATCCCGCGGACGACACCGAGGCAAAAGCCGCGGTCGAGGCTGCGATCCTGCATGAAGGTCCGGTCTACTGCCGCTTCGGCAGACTTGCTGTTCCGGTCATCAACGATCCGGCATCCTACAAATTCGAGATCGGCAGGGGCGTGACGCTCCGCGAGGGCAGCGACGCCGCCGTCATCGCGACCGGCCTGATGGTCAACGAGGCGCTGATTGCCGCGGAGACGCTCGCAAATGAGGGCATTTCCGTCCGCGTGATCAATATGCACACGATCAAGCCGCTCGATGAAGAGATCGTTCTCGCGGCCGCGAAGGAATGCGGCACGATCATCACGGCTGAAGAGCACAGCATCATCGGCGGTCTCGGCTCTGCCGTCGCGGAATGTGTCTGTGCGGCCTGCCCGGTTCCGGTCCGACGCGTCGGCGTGAACGACACCTTCGGCCATTCCGGTCCGGCTGTCGAACTTCTGAAGCAGTTCGGCCTGTCCGCTGAGCACATCGCGGAGGTTGTCCGCGAGGCTGTCAGGGCGAAGTGACCGATGCTTCCTTTTTCCGGTCTGGTAATTGAGGAAATGCTTTGCTGGGGCGGGCTCATGTTCCTGCTCCTGTACGGCATTTCCTGTGTACGAAACAAAAAAGCGATGCCGCTTCTGACATTCCGTCAGGCGGCATTGCTCATGCTCTGCTTTTACGGTGCGGCGCTGCTGAGCCTCACCGGCATGGACGAATTTCTGCCCGGCGGGCGGCATTTTCTCTGCAATCCGTTCACCGGATTTGACATGAGTGCGCCCTTCCGCGGCAATGTATACCGCCCCATCCGGCAGAATTTCATGCTGTTTGTCCCGCTCGGCATTCTGGTTCCGCTGAATTTTCCCAAGCAGTTCGGCAGATTCCTGCGGACGGTGCTGCTCGGGTTTGCGGTCTCTCTCGTGATCGAGCTGCTGCAGGGCTTCATCGGCAGGCAGCAGGAGCTGGATGATCTCATCATCAACACCGCCGGCACTGCTGCCGGCTTCGGCCTCTGGGCGGCGCTTTTCCGCCGGCGGGTGAAGATCTCCGCACGCCTTGTGCTGCTGCTCCTGACCGTCCTGCTCTCCGCTGCCGGACTTCGGTTTGTCCGGTCTCTCTGCGCAATGTAAAGGAGGCGCTTTCCTCAAATGACTTTCACCGATCTGCGCGCAAAATACCCGCGCTTTGTCTTCCGCGGATACACGGCGGAATGCGGCATGAACGTCCTGTCTCTCACATATCACTTTGAGATCGAAGGGCTCTGCGCCTTTTCGCCGCACTGGGAGGTCCCCTGCACGGTTCCCGTCGAGCCGGATGATCCGGCGCTGCGGCGTCTTGTGTTTTCGCTCGGCATGGCGGAGCTGATCTCCTACTGGAAGGCGGCCTGCCCGCCTGTTGTCGAGATCGCCGTGGGCGCGCTCCCTGCGGAGCAGATCCGCTGGTGGAAGCAGCTCTATTTCGGCGGGCTCGGCGAGTTTTTCTATGTCAACGGCATTGAGACGGACGCGGACAGCTTCATGGAGATCCGCTGCACGGGCAAAGCGCTTCCGTCGGAGCCTTCTGAAGAAACGCTCTCGGGCAAGCTGATCCCGGTCGGCGGCGGCAAGGATTCCATCGTCACGCTGAATCTGCTGAAAGATCAGCTCGGCGACGCCTGCGCCTTCATGATCAATCACCGCGATTCCGCGGAAAAAAGCGCGCTGCTTGCCGGCATTCCGGCAGAACGCATCACAGAATGCAAGCGCACGCTTGACCAGAATCTCCTGCGCCTGAACAGGGAGGGCTTTCTGAACGGCCACACGCCGTTTTCGGCGATCGTGGCGTTTTCGGCCGCGCTGACTGCCTATGTCAACGGACTGAAAACGGTCATCCTCTCAAATGAGTCGTCCGCAAGCGAATCGACCGTCTCGGAGCAGGAGGTCAATCACCAGTATTCCAAGAGCTATCAGTTTGAGCGCGATTTCGCGGAATATGAGCGGAACTATCTCCGCTCCGGCGTGGAATATTTCAGTCTGCTCCGTCCGCTGACGGAATTTCAGATCGCAAGATATTTCGCACAGCTCCCGACGGAGTTTCATGAGATCTTCCGCAGCTGCAACGCCGGAAACGCGCGCGGGCGGAAGGACGAATGGTGCGGACACTGCGCGAAATGCCTGTTTGTATCGGTGATCCTGTCGCCGTTTCTGCCCCGCGCGGAGATCAGCCGCTGTCTGGGCGCCGATCTGCTGAACGATCCGGATGCCGCGGAATGGTTCCGTGAGCTCTGCGGCCTGAAGCCGAACAAGCCCTTTGAGTGCGTCGGCAGCCGGACCGAGGTGAATTACGCGGCCTGTCTGGCGATCCGGCGCATGGAAGCCGCAGTGGAGCCGCTCCCGCTGCTCTATGCGCAGTACCGGGAAACGCCGCTGTTCAGCGAGTATTCCGGGAAGGCAGCCGCCTTCGGGCAGGAATGGGACAGCGAAAACAACCTCCCCGCCGGGCTCGCGGAGCTTGTGAAGCGGGAATGCGTCACGAAATTCGCCGGTTCCGCCTGCTGAGCGTGCCGTTCTCTTTTCCGGCAGCCGGCACACGCATGCGATTTTGCACTAAATTTGCAAAAACCATTTTCAGATAGGATTTTTGTGCTATAATAAGAAAGGCGGAGTCTATCCATCAAAAATAACAGAATGCGTTGAATGCTGGTTACATTTGAGAAAAATATTGTATAATATATGTGTGTGATATATCTTGATTATTACTATCTGCATTATGAATGGATGTGACTCCCGTGTTTGTATATTCTTGAAATGCCATGTTTTCACTGCGGAAATTCAGTTAACATGAAAGGGTCTGTTATTATGAAAAAAACATTCTCTGTTTTCGCAGCACTCTTGTTGGCAATGTTGTGTTTTGTATCTCCTGTTTATGCCGAATCAGATGCAGACACTAATTCAGAATATACAACTAGAACGAATGATATACCAACGGAGGATTGGGATTTATCAGTATTAGGTCAATACAATTTTACCGGGGTAAGTCAGCTTGGTGTAAGTGTGCGTAATCTTGGACAAAACTACACAATAACAGTTAAGATCGTTCGAAACACATGGCTTCTTGATTATACGGTTCGAACTTTTTATGTATCTCCAGGTGAACGAGCCGTGCTCCAAGAAAGTGTGACTTCAAGTGGAAGGTATTATCTCTCGTTCCCATCCCCCTGCTGTTTTGACGGTTTTGTTGTATGAGTACAACCGCTCTGAAAATCATCGCCGCGGTCTGCATGACGCTCGACCACCTGAATACCTTTCTCGGCGCGCCGCTTCCGTTTCGGTATATCGGCAGATTTGCTGCGGTGATCTTCTTCTTTTGTGCGGCGGAAGGCGCTGTGCATACCATAGACCGGAAACAGTATCTGCTCCGGCTTTATAAAATGTGCCTGCTCATGGCAGGGCTGTCTGTTGTCGTGCCCTTTGCACTCGGAGGCTGGTTTCCCGGTAGAAATTTCCCGCCGGTGACCAATAACATCTTCACCGCGCTCGTACCGGGCGTCTGGCTGATTGACATTCTGGAAACGGTGAAAACGGAGCCGGAAAAGGGAAGAAAGCGTCTGCGGAACTATATCCTGTATCAGATTGCAGTTGTTCCTGTCGGACTCCTCGCTGTTGTCATCATCACCGAGACCGTCCCAAGCACATTCATCAACATCCCGGAACAAGCTGTCGCTGCGCCGTTCGGTTCTCTTTTTATGTCCGAGGGCGGCATCTGGCTGACGGTTCAGATCATTCTGTTCTATCTCTGGCGTGACAGCAAGAAAAAGCTCGCAATCGGTTATCTGGCCTACTGTGCGGTCTATACGGCTGTGATGCTGCCGCAGCTTCCCGCCAGAATATTCTGGTTCACAAACGCGCATTTCCTGCATTATCATATGCTGATCAGCAACTGTCTGGGGATTTTCGGACTCAGTAAAAAGGAAGCAGTCCGGCCGCTGTCGGAATCATTGCTGAAATACAATTTCCAGTGCTTTATGGTCTTTGCGCTTCCGCTTCTGCTGCTGTACAACGGCAAGCGCGGCAAAAGCTTCAAACGCTTTTTCTACATCTACTATCCCGCGCATATCTATGCGTTTTATCTGATCCGGCAGTTTGTTCTGCAACCGAAATAACGCAATATCAAGCGGCTCTGTATCGGTCTGTCTTTCCGATCCGGAGCCGTTCTGTTTCACCCTTCTGGCCGGTCCCGCCGGAAAGAGGAAAAACAGACGGCGCGCATTCCGCCGCCGGACTTTCGCGGGCTCCGCGCTGATACATCAGTCAAAAGCGGCAGCCGAAGTCTCCCCGATTTGCACATTCCGAATGAAATTTTGCAAAACCTCTTTTCAGAACCGTGATTTTGTGCTATAATAAAAAAGGCGGATGATTCCGCCGGAAAAGAAACGCCGGAAAAACCGGCAGAAGGGAGCACGGTTCTATGAAACTCTTTCGCCGCATTCTGCTGCTTGCGGCAGTTGCCGCCGTCGCTGCGGTTTCCGCACAGTACGCCGCAAGACTGTACCGCGAAAAATACGCACCCCGCTACCTGAAAGGAAATGCCGGCTGATCATTTTCAGCCTGACATAGCCCCGCACCGTGATTCTGAACGGGCGGGAGCAAATTCTCACGAAAAGAGGAAAAGCAAATGGACATTCGTTTTGAGAAGGCTGCCTCTCTGAAGGCAAAGCCCGCCGATGAGTCGAAGCTCGGCTTCGGCCATGTCTTTACCGATTATATGTTCATCATGGACTATAAGACCGGCAAGGGCTGGCATGACGCACGCATTGTTCCCTACGGCAATCTGGAGCTCTCTCCTGCCGCGCTCTGCCTGCATTACGGGCAGGAGGTCTTTGAGGGCCTGAAGGCTTACCGCCGCGCGGACGGCGGCATCCAGCTCTTCCGCCCGACCGAGAACTTCAAGCGTCTCAACAGCTCGAACGCCCGTCTCGTCATTCCGGAGCTGCCGGAGGAAATGGCAATGGAAGGCCTCATGGAGCTGCTCAAGGTCGAGAAGGACTGGGTTCCGCATATCGACGGCGCCTCGCTCTACATCCGTCCGTTCATCATCGCGACTGACCCGTTCCTCGGCGTCAAGCCCGGC
The DNA here is from genome assembly GCA_018110935.1 of Oscillospiraceae bacterium. Lineage (GTDB taxonomy): Bacteria > Bacillota > Clostridia > Oscillospirales > Ruminococcaceae > Firm-04. The sequence continues at coordinate 7,185 of JAGDBX010000119.1, read as the reverse complement.
GATGAGTATATGTTCATCATCATCCTGTCGCCGTCCGGCGCGTACTACGCTTCCGGTCTGGATCCTGTCAAGATCTATGTCGAGCCCAAGTGGGTCCGTGCGGTCCGCGGCGGTATGGGCTTCACCAAGACCGGCGGCAATTACGCCGCTTCCCTGATCGGTCAGGACGAAGCGCACAAGGAGGGCTATTCTCAGGTGCTCTGGCTCGACGGCGTTGAGCAGAAGTACATCGAGGAAGTCGGCGCCATGAACATCATGTTCGTCATCGACGGCGAGATCGTCACACCGGAGCTGCAGGGCTCCATCCTCCCCGGCATCACCAGAAAGTCCGTTCTGGAGCTGGCCAAGAGCTGGGGCATGAAGGTCTCCGAGCGCCGCATCACCATTCAGGAGGTCGCGGACGCCTATGACGCAGGCAAACTGGATGAGGTCTTCGGCACCGGTACGGCGGCCGTCATCTCTCCGGTCGGCCACCTCAAGTGGGGTGACAAGGTCATGACCATCAACGACAACAAGATCGGCCCGATCTCCCAGAAGATCTACGATACCATGACCGGTATCCAGTGGGGCACGATCGCCGATCCGTTCGGCTGGATCGTTCCGGTGGAGTGATTCTCACGCAGTAATATGCTGACAATGCGGAATACGGAGCATTTTCCGTATTCCGCATTTTGATTCTGAATGATGAACATGAGGTGATCGCATGGACAAAGCCACGGTAAAAATCATCGCTGCCTCAACAGCGGGCGAAAATGTCTGCGCCGCAGCCGGAAGGATCTCCACGATGGAGGGAACGGCGCTTGAGATCTATCACCGCACGCTGGAAAAGGATAACAACGCCGCACTGATCGGAAAGGTCATCGGCTCCGGACACACTTCCGTGCTGGAGCACGCGTTCTTCACGGTCGCGTTTGACAGCGTCAGCGTGTTCACGGAGCAGTTTGTCATCGAATTCCGGCTCGGCTCCTACACGGTGCAGTCACGCCGCTATGTGGATTATTCCCGCGCCGGATTCTTTGCGCCGCCGCTGCCGGACGCCCTCAATGTCGGCTTCCGTTCCCATATGCAGTCACTGTTTGACGACTACGCGATGCTTCTGGCACTCGGTATTCCGAAGGAGGACGCACGCTTTGTGCTGCCCTACTGCTTCCGCAGCAATTTCTTCGTGACGATGAACGCGCGCGAGCTGCTGCTCATGGTCATGACGATGACAAAAGGCCGCGGCAGACACTACACCGAGCTCAGAACGCTCGGACAATCGCTCGCGGCACAGCTTTCGGAATTTCTGCCGGATGTGCCGGAAATCCTTTCAAAGCGGTATTGGGCGGAGGAAGACCGTTTTGCGCCTCTGCTGCCGGAGCGGCTGCCCGAACAGCGCGAGGCGGAAGCGGAAACAGAGTTGCTTGCGCTGAGCCCTGCCGGTTCGCTGACCGCACTCCTGCAGAACGCTGCCGCCGCAAACTGGGCAGCGGCAGACAGTCCGCTGCCGGACACTGCGGGTATTCTGCGCGGAGAGCGCCCGCGTGAGCTGGAGCTGATCCACGCGCAGTTCACCATCCGGAATCTTTCTCTGGCTGCGATCACGCATCTCGTGCGGCACCGTGTCCAGACCGTGCTTGTCCCGCATATCGCGCAGGCGGTGCGGCAGGGCACATATCTCCTGCCGGAATCGGTCAGAGAAAACCCGCAGGCGCTCACGATCTACCGGGACGCTTTTGCGCGGACGCGGGAGACGCTTGCCCGTCTGACAGCGGAAGGTCTGCCGGCGGACTGCGTGCAGTATTTCGCGCTGGCAGGCAATCAGCTGGATGTACTCTGCGACATGGACGGCAGAGAACTGCTGCACTTCATGAAGCTCAGGACCTGCACCCGGGCACAGTGGGAGATCCGTGCGTGTGCGGTCAGCCTGCTTGAGCAGCTGCGCGAAAAAGAGCCGGCGCTGTTTTCGCTGTTCGGCCCGAGCTGCTATGTGCTGGGGAAATGTCCGGAGGGGCGGCTCTCCTGCGGCAGGCAGGCAGAAATGCAGGCACGGTTTGCGGGCGGTGAAGAGGTATCGCTTCGCGATGATTGATAATGGGGCTCCGCCCCAAGCCCCGCTCAAGGGACGGTGTCCCTTGAGAATCCCGCTATGAGGGTACAAAAGTCCCCGCCGAACGGCGGGGGCTTCGTTTCGCAACTCCCCAAAATAAAAGTTTTGGTCGAGCTTTTTCAAAAGCTCGCGGAAGTCCGGAGGGCGAAGTCTTCATGATCAATCACTCTGAGACACTTTCTCTGTAAACAGAGAGGCCCCCAAAAAGGAGCCTCTCTGCCTGATGCACCCGACAGGACTTGAACCTGCACGCCTTGCAGCAATGGAACCTAAATCCATCGTGTCTGCCAGTTTCACCACGGGTGCGGATATCCACAACTATTATAGCAATTCTGTCCTGATTTGTCAAGCAAAAAAGCAGTCCCTCACGGCGCTTTTACCGTGCGGGACTGTGGCTGCATACCCAGTACCGGATCGCTTTTAATAACCAAAGCTTCTTCGCCTTTCTCTGAGTCTACTCTTGGTGACATATACACCCAGTTCCTTTTCGACCGCATTATGGAATTTGAATTCAGAATCATCCCTGATCTGATAGGAGTTCAGAGACGGCGTAAGGTTGGAAATGGACTGCTCGCGGTAGTGCCAGCGCACTGTCCCGCTCGGTTCAAAATAGCAGATCAGATTCAGCTGATAAATGAGATTCAGGATTGCCAGTTCGTCCCCGAAGTACGCTTTCAGCTTCTGCTTCTGAGAAAACACATTCATTCTCTCCTTGAAATACTTGTAACGGAAGCGGGTTCGTTCAAATGTTTTCAGAAATTCCATCAGCAGCGTAATCGAATCCTGCTCATATTCAAAGCTCATTTCACTGCGGATGGTCTGAATAAAGTAGGAGGAATATTTTTTCTGGAATCTGTCGAAACTAAAATAGTCCTTCAATCTTAAATGCTTCTCTTTATCCGTTCTCGCTGTCTCCTGCAGAACAATCAGCATCTTGATGAAATTTCGCGGCCGGCACACGGACAAAATCATACTGTATTCAAACGAGGAACGCGTCGCCGTTTCAGACCGGAATATCAGATCAAAGCCGAAATCCTGCGCCCAGACATCCTTTTCGGTATTCTGAAGACTTTCGCCCGGCTCATGACCGATGTTGCTGAGAACTCTGTTGATCATGTCATACATACCGGTATACTTGATGTCCTGTACAGAATTAAACTGATTCCACTCCAGCACCACACTGTTGTCCTGCAAAACACATTCCAGATTCGGCAGACCGGCTTTATTCAGAATGTCCGGACGGGTCAGCACGGTGATTTTCATAAAGTTCGTTTCCGCCACCAGCACCTCCTTATTCAGCTCAAAGGAAGCACGAATCAGCGCAGATACCGTTTTCAGATACTCTTGATAGTGCAGCTCCTGCGGACGGATATCAATTCCGTCCACAAACAGAAAGACGGGTTTAGTCAGTTTCACTTTTTTCAGGCATTCCTGCACCTCATTGACATATCGGCTCCAGGAATCAACAAATTCGATGCTTTTCGTGCTGAAAGCAGAGCTGTTCTCGTTGGTTTCCGCTACCGCGGCCTTGGCAGAACCGGCACCCGCGTTGGCGCCTGCATCGGCACTGTATGTACTGGTCATCTTCTGACTTTCGGAAAATTCTATCGGAGAAAAGCCGTCACAGACGAGCTTTTTGATGACATCTGTATCCTTCAGCGCCTGCAGCGTTTTCAGTATTTTGCTCTTTCCGAAAAAGTTCTCCAGTTCGGGTTTGCCGATGCAAGACAGAATCTTCACAATCAAAATCGCCTTCCAGATTGTTTTCAGGTCTGATTCCCGGATGATATGCTTGTCGATCGCGTCAAGGATGTTTTTGTAGTCTTCGTATTTGACAAGGTATCTGCTTGCGGAAATGTCCTCGTCGCATTTGCACATATATGCGGCATACATGGTTTTTCCGCTGCCCTTCGTACCAACCAGAAAATAGGCATCGCGTGCCTTCAGGCTGTCATATTTCTCATCCGACTTAAAAAAGAACGATCTCAGCACTTCCGGGTCTTTTTGAAAAAAGCTGTCCGCATCAATTGGGGGAAATTCAAAGGTAATAAACGCATTTTTATCCAATGATATTCACCTCACCCTTTTGTATGTTTTCTGCTTGTTTCGGAGTCATATACCACAACTATTATAGCAATTCTGTCCTGATTTGTCAAGCAGAAATGCAGTCCCGCACGGGAAAAGTGCCGTGCGGGACTGTTTGTCATCTGACAGGATATTCGTCCGGATTATTTGCCTGCGAGCTTGGTCAGGTAAGCATAGCGGTCAGCCGCGGTCTGCTCTGCCTTTGCAAAGAGCTCCTTCGCACGGTCCGGGAAGGAACGGGTCAGTGCGCTGTAACGCGCCTCGCCCATGATGAAGTCCTGATAGGACTCGGTCGGTGCCTTGGAATCGAGCTGGAACGGATTCTTGCCCTCTGCCGCAAGACGCGGATCGTAGCGGAAGTTGTTCCAGTAGCCGCAGTCGACAGCCTTCTTCATCTCAGCCTGGCAGTTCGTCATGCCGCCCTTGATGGAGTGCATTTCGCACGGTGCGTAGCCGATGATGAGAGACGGGCCGTGATATGCCTCAGCCTCCTTGATCGCCTTGAGCGTCTGGTTCATGTCAGCGCCCATTGCGATCTGTGCGACATAGATGTAGCCGTAGCTCATCGCGATGTCTGCCAGACGCTTCTTCGCGATTGCCTTGCCGGCTGCCGCGAACTGTGCGACCTGACCGATGTTGGAGGACTTGGAAGCCTGACCGCCGGTGTTGGAGTACACCTCGGTGTCGAAGACCATGATATTGACATCCTCGCCGGTTGCCAGAACATGATCCAGGCCGCCGAAGCCGATATCGTATGCCCAGCCGTCGCCGCCGAAGATCCAGACGGACTTCTTGGAGAGGTACTGGCGGTTCTCGTAGACATCCGTGCAGTTCGCGCAGCAGTCCTTGACCTTCTCGATCTCAGCGACCAGAGCCTTGGTTGCCTCGTCATTCTTCACGCCGTCCTCAAGCGTTGCGAGATACGCTTCCGCAGCCGCCTTCAGCTCAGCGGAAGCCTTGTCGCCCGCTGCGATCTCCTTGACCTCGTCGATCAGACGGGCACGGATCGCCTTCTGGCCCAGATACATACCGAGACCGTGCTCAGCGTTGTCCTCGAACAGGGAGTTTGCCCATGCCGGACCTCTGCCGTCCGCACCGACGGTGTACGGGGAGGTAGCTGCCGGGCCGCCCCAGATGGAGGAGCATCCGGTTGCGTTGGAGATATACATTCTGGAGCCGAAGAGCTGGGTGATGAGTCTCGCGTAGGAGGTCTCAGCGCAGCCTGCGCAGGAGCCGGAGAACTCGAGCATCGGCTTCTTGAACTGGCTGGAGATCACGGAAGCATCGGTTGCGACCTCAGGCTTCTCGGTGACCTTCGCCACACAGTAATCGAACACTGCCTGCTGATCTTCCTGAGACTCTCTGGAGACCATCTTCAGGGAGCTGGTCGGGCAGACGCCGACGCAGACGCCGCAGCCCATGCAGTCCATCGCGGAGACAGCCAGCGTGTACTTGTATTCGGTCTTGACGATCGCCTTCGGTGCGATCTTGGTGTTTGCCGGTGCAGCAGCAGCCTCTGCCTCGTCCAGAGCGAACGGACGGATCGTTGCGTGCGGACAGACAAACGCACAGCGGTTACACTTTGCGCAGGTCTCTGCGTTCCACTCCGGAACCAGAACCGCGACGCCGCGCTTTTCGTATGCGGAAGCGCCCTGCTCGAAGGTGCCGTCTGCGTGATCGACGAAAGCGGAAACCTTCAGTGCATCGCCCTGCATCTTGCCGACCGGGTTCATGATGCCGTCAACCATCTTGACGAGCTTCTCAGCACCCTCCAGCTTGACATCAGCCGGCTTGTCCTCAGCGGTTGCCCAGTCAGCCGGGATCTCGACCTTGCGGTATGCGGTCGCGCCCGCGTCGATCGCGGCTTCGTTCATCTGCACGATCTCGATGCCCTTCTTCATGAACTTCTGTGCCTTCTCCTTCATGTAGCCGATGGCCTCAGCCTCCGGCAGAACCTTGGAGAGGGAGAAGAACGCGGACTGCAGGATCGTGTTGGTGCGCTTGCCGAGGCCGATCTGTGCGGCCAGGTCGATCGCGTTGACGATGTAGAGCTGAATGTTGTTCTTTGCGATGAAGCGCTTGGTCTCAGCGTTCAGGTGCTCGTTGAGCTCCTCATCGGTCCACTGGCAGTTGATCAGGAAAACGCCGCCCGGCTTGACATCCTGCACCATCTTGTAGCCCTTGAGGATGTAGGACGGGTTATGACATGCGACGAAGTCAGCCTTGTTGATGTAGTACGGGCTTCTGATCGGCTTGTCACCGAAGCGCAGATGCGAGATGGTGATGCCGCCGGTCTTCTTGGAGTCGTACTGGAAGTAAGCCTGCACATACTTGTCGGTGTGGTCGCCGATGATCTTGATGGAGTCCTTGTTCGCGCCGACGGTACCGTCGCCGCCCAGGCCCCAGAACTTGCACTCGATCGTGCCCTCTGCCGCGGTGTTCGGAGCTTCCTCCTCCGGCAGGGACAGCGCGGTGACATCATCCACGATGCCGATGGTGAACCGCTGCTTCGGCTGATCCTTTGCCAGCTCCTTGTAGACGGCAAAGACCGATGCAGGCGGGGTATCCTTGGAGCCGAGGCCGTATCTGCCGCCGACGACCGTCAGACCGGTTCTGCCGGTGATATTCAGTGCGGCAACGACATCGAGGTAGAGCGGCTCACCGAGGGAGCCGGGCTCCTTCGTTCTGTCGAGGACAGCGATCTTCTTTGCGGATGCCGGAATCGCCTCGACGAGCTTCTCAGCGGAGAACGGACGGTACAGGCGGACCTTGACAAGGCCGACCTTCTCGCCGTGTGCGTTCAGGTAGTCGATGACTTCCTCAGCGACATCGCAGATGGAGCCCATCGCGATGATCACGCGGTCAGCATCCGGTGCGCCGTAGTAGTTGAAGAGCTTGTAGTCCGTGCCGAGCTTGGCGTTGACCTTTGCCATGTAGGACTCGACGATGCCCGGGACAGCGTTGTAGAAGCTGTTGCAGGCCTCTCTGTGCTAGAAGAAGATGTCGCCGTT